>CALPPK020000363.1 GCA_943325435.2 Bifidobacterium breve | reverse complement strand
GGTGTATTGCAAATGTCATGCAGGGACAGTGCGAAACACCCTTCACCCCACGAAGGCTCTGAGGGCTCACCAGAGGTCTCACCCGTTCGGCAATACTTAGGGAATGCGCATCACTCTTCCGTCAGGTACTTCTGCTGAGATCGTTCATCACGATTCACCTGTGATGGGCCTCGTTGTTGCGCCAGATATTTTTGGCTTGCGCCCGTTGTATGACGACTTAGTTGCGCGGTTCTCGCGTGAATGGGGAATGTCTGTTGTTGCAGTTGAGCCATTTCCCGGTGCAGAACTTGGTCCGGATATCGACCCACGTTTTGCAGCCGTGCCGGCACTTGATGATGCAAAGAATTTGAGCGACTTATTAGAGGCGGCTGATGCGCTTGGTACAGAGACAGTCGGGTTGATTGGTTTTTGTATGGGCGGTATGTATTGCTTTAAGGCTGCACGTGATGAACGGTTTACGCGCATCGTGAGTTTTTACGGAATGATCACATTGCCGGAAGCGTGGCGTAGTCCGACTCAGGGCGAGCCGCTTGGAATGTTGATTTCAGGATATGCAGAAAGTGTTCTTGCAATCGTGGGTGAGAAAGATCACTACACACCGATTGTTGATATAGATCAGTTACGTTCAACTGGCGTACAAGTTGTGCTGTATCCGGATGCGGAACATGCATTTGCACATGATGCATCTCGTCCGGCTCACAGGCCTGATGACGCAGCTGATGCTTTTGCGCGTGCCAAAGATTGGTTACTCAGCGCTTTGCGCTAAACAATTATTACAACGCGCGTTGTGAGAGTTTTTCGCGCTCGAGAATTCGGTACGAACGATCGCGCTGTTCAAGCCAATGCAATTTGATGAAACTTGCAATTGCTTTGTTCACACGTTCACGTGATGCGCCAACCATTCCGGCAAGTTCTTCTTGCGTCACTGGCAAAGTGAAATCATCTTTTCCATCTGACAATTCAAGAAGGCGCTTTGCGGTACGACCTGTGACATCAAGGAACACACTGTCTGCCAATGCTTGGTCCATTGCGCGAAGGCGACGGCTAAGCATGCCGATGACATTCCACATCAGTTCACTCGATGAGTTGAGCTGTTCAGTCACAGCGGAGTAGGGAAGTTCGAGAACTGTTGACGGTTCAAGTGCGCGGGCTCCGGCGGAACGAGTGCTGGCGTCGAGCATGCCCATTTCGCCGAAAAGGTCACCCTCATCCATGAGGGCGATAACGGTTTCGCGGTTATCAAGTGGCTTATTGCCGATAGCAATTGCGATACGGCCGGAAAGGACTACGTAGATGCAGTCAGGGTCATCGCCGGATTCGAACAAAACGTCGCCCCGGACAAGATTCTTGACTTTGCCTGATGCCGCGATGAGAGAAAGCATGGATGCTGGTGCGTTTGCAAAGAATTCTGTATCTGCAAGAACTTGTTCGTGTGCCATATGTATTTGACGGTACTACCCTTCCTGCATGGCTCAAAATGAAACCGTATGGACAATTGTGGTCGCAGCCGGATCTGGTCTCCGATTCGGGGCCGCGAAGCAGTTTGAGGTCATTGGCGGTCGCCGCATCGTTGACTGGGCCGTCGAAGAGGCGGCAAAGCACTCTGTAGGAGTTGTTGTGGTGCTGCCAGCAGGCCAAGCCACTGGTCCAGGCCAAGTGGAGGGCGGATCAACCCGCTCTGAATCAGTACGACGCGGTCTTGCAGCTGTGCCTGACGACGCAACCATCGTGTGTGTACATGACGCTGCCCGCCCGTTTGCAAGCCCTGTGATTTTCCAGCGTGTCATTTCTGCAGTTGTTGATGGTGCTGATGCCGCAGTTCCTGGAATCGCGGTTATTGACACCATCAAGCAAGTGAACGAATCAGAAGTAGTTGTCGCCACGCCGCGTCGCGAGACATTGCGCGCAGTGCAAACTCCGCAGGCGTTTCGTGCATCATCGTTGCGACGTGCACACGAACAAGGTGGCGAAGGAACTGACGATGCTGCTCTCATCGAGCGCGTCGGTGGAGAAGTAGTTGTTGTTGAGGGCGAAGTCGTGAATCGAAAGATCACTTCGCCAGAAGATCTTGAGTGGGCAGTTGCTCACGCGAACAGATTGCTAGCTGGAGAAATCTAATGGTCGACATTCGTGTCGGTCAGGGTTTTGATGTCCACCGCTTTGCAGAAACAACAGAACCCGGCCGCGTATTAGTTCTTGGTGGCGTCACATTTCCTGGTGAGCGCACACTTGTAGGTCATAGCGATGCAGATGTCATCGCACATGCTGCAGCAGATGCATTGTTAGGTGCTGCTGGACTTGGTGATATTGGACAGCATTACCCAGATACTGACCCTGCATGGAAGGGCGCCGATTCTCTTGCGATTCTGCGCGATGTTGCAAGCAAACTTTCTGCGCTTGGTTGGCACATTGGCAATGTTGATTGCAGTGTTGTGTGTGAAGAACCACGCATTGCCCCACATCGCGATGCAATGATTGCATTGTTGTCAGCAGCTGCTGGCGCACCTATTTCAGTCAAGGGACGCAGGGCAGAAGGCCTTGGTTCTATTGGCCGCGGCGAAGGAATCGCCTGTTTCGCATCAGCACTCATCATGAAGGAGTCGTAGTCATGGCACCACGTAAACCAGCTAAGTCAAGTAGTCCCAAAGTTAATTCCGGTAAGCCAGGTCGTGCAGCAGGCGGTCGCGATACGGGAAGTGGAAAAGGTGGCGGAAGACCACCGAGCACTGGTCGCAGTAGTGGCTCATCATCTCGTAGCAGTGGACCACGCGAAGGCGGACCACGCGGTCGGCCTATTCGTCAATCAGATGCACGTCGCAGTGCACCTGTTGCCAAAGGTCTTGGTGGAGAACAAATCGAAGGTCGCCAAGCTGTTCGTGAATTACTAATTGGTCAACGTCGCAAGGTAAAAGAGATTTGGATTGCGCAAGATATTGACCCTGCACCGATTATTGATGACATCGAACAACTTGCTGATGCTGCACGAGTAACAGTTCTTGAAGT
>CALPPK020000362.1 GCA_943325435.2 Bifidobacterium breve | reverse complement strand
CAATTCGGGGTCTTCGACGGGGCGAAGGGCCTCGATAACTTGGTCAATTGTTGCTGTGGGCATGGGGACTCCGATGGATGGGGGATTTTGCACTACGGCCATAGGTACAATACCTGCGTGTCCGACATGACCACCACCCACGTCATGACACCGAAGGCTTTTACTGCCACGGTGTCTGCCATGACCTCAGCTTTTGGCGACCCCACGCGGCGCGCCATCTACCTGTTTGCTCGTGAAGAGGGTGACGGAGTCACAGCTACTCAGGTGTCTGACAAGTTTGAACTGCACGCAAACGTTGCGCGACATCACCTCGACAAACTTGCAGCCGGCGGATATCTAGAAGTCACAATCGAACGAGCAAAGGGCCAAGGTGTTGGTCGCCCGTCAAAGCATTACCGCGTTGCAACTAAAGACAGTGAATTTGAATTCTCAGTTCGTACCGACGATCTTGTTCTCACGCTTCTCGGTAAGGCACTTGCAGCATTGCCGCCTGACATGGCTCACACCATTGCTGAACAAGTTGGTCGTGATTACGGCAAGGCAATGGCAACAGGTCTTACAGGGCACGACGCAGCAGTTGGCCATCGTTCTTTGCGTTCTGCAATTCAAGCTGTTGCTGATGCACTCACTGCACACGGATTCGCTGCGCACACAGATGACAAGCACGACAAGTTACGCATTGTTACAAGTCACTGCCCGTTCGGCGACGTAGCTATTGAGCACCCAGTTATTTGTGCCGTTGAGCGCGGAATGGTGAAGGGAATGCTCGGCGCCATTTATGGTGAGACCGACCCAGAGACTATTGACTCGATTCCTGCGGGCGACACGCTCTGCATCACCACCATTTAGTAACGAGTTAGTCGCCCCAGTGGCGCTGTTCCAAGAACGGGTCACCATACATGTGGTACCCATTTCGTTCCCAAAAGCCTGGTTTATCAGCATTCATCACTTCGATGCCGCGCAACCACTTCGGTGATTTCCAAAAATACAAATTCGGAACTAGCAAACGAACAGGGCCACCATGAATCGGTTCAATCGGTTCGTTATCAAACTCCCACACCACTAACGACTCGTCGCGTGTTGCGTCATCAATCGGAAGGTTTGCGGTGTAACCGTGCTCAGCATGACCCATGATGTGAGTTGCACCCGCTTGCACACCAGCAGCATCCAACAAATCGCGCACGCGCACTCCGCGCCACACGGTGTCAAATTTTGACCACTTCGTCACGCAGTGAATATCGGTTGTTAGGGTCACCGAAGGTAACGCTGTGAGTTGTTCGAACGTCAACACGTATGGCGTATCAACTAGTCCACCAATAGTTAGGTTCCAATCACCTGGCGCATATGTAGGTACATCACCAACATGCAACACAGGAAACCGATCCGTCAGGTATTGCCCTGGCGGAAGACGAGCGGGGTCAAATCCCTGCGCAATAACTTCATTTCGATTTCTATCAAAAAATCCCATGTGTTCATTCTGCCCCCAATAGCGTGTCCATGTGCCCATCTATTTCGTTCGCCATGCAAAAGCCGGCAGCCGATCCGCCTGGATAGGCGACGACCGAGACCGTCCACTTGTCGACAACGGCTGGGAGCAAGCCCGCGAATTGGCCACTCGCCTATCAGTTCTTAACCCCAGCGTTCTGTGGTCCAGTCCATACCTGCGGTGTCAACAAACCTTGCAGCCCCTTGGTGAATTGTGTGGCCTTGACGTTGTTGTCGACTCCCGACTTGAAGAGGAATCACCACTGGAGAAATCACTTGCGATTTTGGATGATGCGCCAGATAACGCAGTTCTCTGCAGTCATGGCGATGTCATACCTGATGCAGTGAATGGTCTCATTCGTCGCGGCATGGACGTTGGAGAAATTCCTCGAGCCCTGAAGAAGGGCTCGGTATTTGTCTTGCATCGCGAGAATGGAATGTACGTTCGCGCTGAATACTGGGAAGCACCCAAAACGAAGTAGCTCTACTTCGCGAGGGCTTTATCTACGTCCGCAACGATTGAGTCGACAAATGATTGCACTTCTTTCGGAGGGTTCATTGCCTTACACGTATCCAATTGCGGTTTTGCCAGAGATGCACTATTCAGAAAACGGAAATACACAATTCCGAGAAAACAATGAGCATCGGGATACTCGTTATCCACTTTTTGTGCACGCAGCAAGTCATTTACTGCCGTAACAAGCGCAAGCTGTTTCACGCTTCCAGTAGCTGCTCGCGCAGTCAATGCAAGAATCCACGACCGATATGTCAGTGCTTCCGGGTTATCTGGTTCCAGTTTCAGAACCTGTGTGTACACCTCGATTGCTTTGCCAGGGTCAGAGAAATTCAATTGCCGCGCGGTGGCCAACAACCCAGACGTACTCTGCTCAATTGCACCCGACGAACTTTGGCCAGGTAGTCGCTGACCTGATTGACGTGCAACCCAAATGCCCGCACCTGCTGCAACTGCAATAACGCAAACAATGACAAGAACTCGACGTACCCAACCGCGTTGGACTGCGGGCCTTACAGATTCAATGCCCTTCAGTTCGCGCGTAATTGCGGCCGTGCGCGCAATGTAGCCATCGCGTAACGCCGCATAGTCTGCATCATCAATGTCACCAGCTTCACGTTCGTTGTCAAGGTCGCGCAATGAACGCAATAAGAATTGTTGTTCGTGACGAAGGTCGTCAGACATCAGACATTGTCCTCGTCGGATGGGTCTTCTGCGAGCAGTTTTTCTACAAGTGCCACATCATCTGATGATGCTTCGCCGCTGTTGTCAAGCCGCCAACGACGAAAAGCTGCCCATAAACCAGCAACTGCACAAACTAGAACTGCAATCGGCATGATCCATACAAGCGAATCAATACCTGTTGCACGTGGCACTAGAAGAACTTTTGCTTTAAACGTATTGGCGATTGACCCGATGATTTGGTCATCAGTCATCGTGCCAGCACGGACATCACGAGCAACTTGATTACGAATAGCCTCAGCAGCTGATGCACGCGAGACGTACACACATT
>CALPPK020000361.1 GCA_943325435.2 Bifidobacterium breve | reverse complement strand
GCGATACAACCACCTGGAAGGGTGCGAGAGCGGCCGAATCGGCACGCTTGGAAAGCGTGTGAAGTGAAAGCTTCCGTGGGTTCGAATCCCACCCCTTCCGCCATGACAGATCAGTCAAACATTCATCTTGAAGCCATGCAGGTTGCCCTTGATGAAGCGCGCCTTGCCTTCGCACACGGCGACGTACCAGTGGGCGCTGTGGTTCTTCACAACGGCGAGATTATTGCCCGTCGCCACAACGAACGAGAATTTGCAAACGACCCAACGGCTCATGCGGAAGTATTGGCATTGCGCGATGCAAGTCAGAAACTTGGTAGCTGGCGTTTAGATGAATGCACTCTTGTTGTCACGTTGGAACCATGTGTCATGTGTGCAGGTGCTACGCAGTCATCGCGCATTGGCCGACTTGTGTATGGCGCTGCCAACTTTGAAGCTGGTGCAACTGCAAGTTTGTACAACGTGATGAGTGATCCGCGTCTTGGCCACAACCCGCCAGTGGAACACGGACTTCTTGCAGAAGAATCAGCAGCATTGCTGAAAGAGTTCTTCGCCTCTAAACGTTCGTAGAACTATTCAGAGAAAATGTTGGCTGCCTGTTTGCCTAGGTTGGTCTCAAGATTTGGCGAAGGGTTGCTATTGCAGCGTCTTCCCATTGAGTGTCAAGAGCTGGGTCCTCCGAGATGTCAACAAGGATTCGGCCAACCAGCATTGATTGGATGACATAAGCGACACCCAGGATTGGTTCGATTGGATTACACAATCCGTTGTCTCGGGCTTTTTCAATTATGCGAGCCACTGCCTCGGTGCCAGATTGCTGGTCATTGGCAAGTACCTCTCTAATTGCTGCAGAGTTATGTGCTGCCGCAAGAGAGGAGATCCTTCGTTGGCGCATACTTCTGTTCTCTGAAGATCTGAAAGATCGGACACCGAGTTCAATCAACTCGAACGCTTTTTCACCAGAGGTCAACGTGTCGAGAAAAGCCTCGAATTCAGCTGTTCCGCGTTCGAGTGAACGCATAGTGCTTGTTGTCTCTAACGCGGCGATTACCCCATCACGACCGCCGAAGTGGTGATACACCGAACTGCGTGCAACACCGGATTTCTCCATCACGCGATCCAAGTTGAACTTGACGAAACCGAACTCTGCCATTTCGGCTTCGGCTGCTTTCAGTACTCGTTCAATAGTTCGCAGACCATCCGAACGTTTGCGACGCGCGGGAGTAGTCCCCGATGTATCTGAATCGTCCTGCGTCACAAATGTAAGACTAATGATTCACAAGCTGGTGAGACAGCTGCAACTAATGATGAGATAAGAACCCGTAGTACGGTTGGATATTCGCTGAAAAGCGTGCATGGTCCGGGGGGAATTCATGTCAATTACTGAGACACCAACTACCAAAGTTTTTAGTCCGTGGGCAACGTTCACAGTGTGTGCCATTGCTAGCTATATCTCTACATTGGATATGTCCATTGTGAATGTGGCGTTCTTTGAAATTCACAAGAGCTTTCCGAAAGACTCGGCATCCACCATTGCATGGGTTGTAACTGCATATTCCATTTTGTTTGGTTCGTTACTAGTTGTTTCTGGACGCCTCGCTGATCAAGTAGGTCGCAAACGATTCTTCATAACAGGGACAGGATTTTTCTTGGTGGGCTCTTTGCTATGCGCAATTGCGTCAACAATGGGATTACTTCTCGCTGGTCGAGCCGTGCAAGGACTTGGCGGAGCAATGATGGTGCCAGCATCCACCGGTTTATTGCTTGGCGTGTTTCCGCCCGAAAAGCGTGGACAAGTAATGGCATGGGTCGGTTCAATTGGCGCACTTGGCGTTGCCTCTGGACCAACTCTCGGAGCATTCTTTGTTTCTACGTTTGGGTGGCGTTCAGCGTTTTGGATCAACGTACCTATTTGTTTCATTACTTTGGTGCTTGCCTGGCGCGTGACATCAGAGTCACCGCGAATGAAAGGTTCACGGCCGGACATTCTTGCTGCAGTGGTGTTTACCATCGCAGTGGCGTCGTTGGTATGGGGAATCTCGCGTTCAGAAACTCTCGGCTGGGGTGATTCGTCAGTACTAAGTCTGTTCGCAGTTGCTTTGTCATTCGGGCTTCTTGTTGCATGGCGATCTGTACATCACAGTGATCCGCTATTGCCAGGTGAATTGTTTAAAGAACGCACTTTTACATTGGCGAACATCTCCACTTTCCTTTACGGAGCTGCGTTCAGTGGAAATATTTTGAACAACGTTTTGTTCCAGCGAACCATTTGGCAGTTCAGTGCAACAAAGGCCGGCTGGTTCTCAGTGTTGTCACCAATTACGGTTGCAGTGACATCAATGATTGTGGGTCGCAAGATGGCAATGATTGGTTACAGGAGACTATTGATTGCAGGGCCAATGATTATGGCAAGCACTGTGATGGCCTCTGTATTGTTCTTGCACACAAACCCAACTCCATGGTTTCCATTCCTGCCCATCATGTTCTTCTTAGGAATCGGACTTGGCGCAACTTTTCCTGCATTGTCTGCGTGCACGATTATGCGTTTGCCACAGAATCGATTCGCAGTGGGTAGCGCAATTAACAACACCTTCCGTCAAGTGGGAGCTGCTGTTGGCGTTGCACTTGTGGTCACGGTGCAATCACAGACTGAAGGAATTGAAGGATTCCGTAGTGGTTGGAAAGTGGCAATTTGTTTCGCACTTGCGGCAGCTGCAGTATCAATCTTCCAACCAAATAAAGCGAATCAGTTGGCTTAGTTTCTCAAGTGGGCATGGCCATTCACACCGATATCGTTGAGGCGCGGAAGGGTGCCAGAGCGGCCGAATGGGATGGTTTCGAAAACCATTGAGGGGTAACTCTACGGGGGTTCAAATCCCCCTCCTTCCTCCATTACGACAGTGCTAACGACGTATCGTCAGCACGCTTTTTCAGCGAAGGAAACTTTCGTTGTGATTAAGTATTTATCAACTGCCGAGACGACGCAATCGTTTGCGCCGTATCCAGTGTGACGATCTT
>CALPPK020000360.1 GCA_943325435.2 Bifidobacterium breve | reverse complement strand
TCATCCATGTCTTCGCCTGGCGCTAAACGAACTCGAGCACGTGCACGCTTGGCCAAACCAATGATGTAGCCCTGGTCAGGACCTTGATACCCAAGGCGCTCACCTTCTGGCTGGCGACCGTGGATTTCTCCGGGGCGACCTAGTGACCACGATTCAGGAACCGAATCAGGAGACTCGTAATAGCGAACCGGTTCAACCGGAGGAACTGGAGAAAAGCGGGGAGCTGACATGCACTAAAACTCTACGCCGAAGCGTGGAGTAGTCCATAGATCAATGACTCTTCTAGGGCATTCCAGGAGGCTTCGATGATGTTTGCCGAGACTCCGATGGTGGTCCATGACCTGTCGCCGTTTGTGGCATCAAGTAGCACCCGGGTGATGGCGCCTGTTGCGGTTGCGCCATCCAAGATTCGTACCTTGTAGTCAACGAGGTGCACTTTTGCCAGTTCCGGATAATGCGGCAACAACGAAGCACGTAACGCAGCGTCGATCGCGTTCACCGGACCATTGCCTTCAGCTGTATGTACATGGCGTTGATCACCGATACGCACTTTGACAGTTGCTTCAGTCGAGAATTCACCATTCTCTGCTTCATCAGTGATAACGCGCATTGATTCCACAACAAATGCATCGTGCTTCCATCCACTTGCACGACGCATCAGTAGTTCAAGCGATGCATCAGCAGCTTCGAAGTGATAGCCCTCGTGCTCGAGACGCTTCAGGTCTTCAATGACTGAACCAATGGCGGCTCCATCCATCTTCAAACCAAGTTCTTCAGCTTTCACTTCGATAGTGGCTCGTCCTGCCATCTCGCTGACAACAAAACGAGTTCCGTTTCCGACAACCACAGGGTCGATGTGCTCGTATGCATCTTTTGCGCGCTTGATTGCAGATACGTGCAATCCGGCTTTGTGTGCGAATGCAGAGGAACCAACATACGGAGCCTGAGGGTTTAGTGGGCGGTTCAAAACTTCAGCAACGTGATTGCTAACTGCTGTCAGACGATCAAGATTGCCTTCTGGCAAACAGCGAAAGCCCATCTTCAATTCAAGGTTCGGAATAACCGTGGTGAGGTTGGTGTTGCCCGTGCGCTCCCCCAGCCCATTCAATGTTCCCTGGACATGACGAACGCCAGCCATTACGGCAGCCATTGAGTTAGCCACAGCACATCCGGTGTCATCATGGCAATGAATGCCCAATGTTGCGTCGTTACCGACGAATGCTTTGACTTTTGTAACGATTTCAGCGATCTCGTGAGGTAGCGAACCACCATTTGTATCGCACATCACTAAGTGAGTTGCGCCCTTCATTACTGCAGCCCCTACAACGCGCATAGCGAATTCGGGATTGTTCTTGTATCCGTCGAAAAAATGCTCAAGATCAACCATGACTTGACGGCCATTACCAGTCAAGAACTCAACTGAATCAGCAACCATCAGTTCGCCTTCATCAAGAGTTGTCTGCAACGCCTCTGTGACGTGATAATCCCATGACTTAGCAACAATGCACACTGCAGACGTATTGGCATCAAGAAGGTTGCGCAATGTTGCATCATCGTCCACTTTGCCCTTTGGACGACGCGTTGAACCAAATGCAACCAATGTTGAATGCTTCAACTTCAATTCCGTGGCTGCGCGAGCAAAGAACTCGATATCTTTCGGGTTGGCCCCTGGCCATCCGCCTTCAATGAATTGCACGCCGAGATAATCAAGTTGTTCAGCAATGCGAAGCTTGTCTTCGACAGTTGCCGATACGCCCTCTACTTGCATGCCGTCACGCAATGTGGTGTCAAAAGCTTCGACTAGTTCTTTGGTGTGTTGTGTGTTCATGAGAGTGTTCTTCTTTGGGGTCGTCTGGTTCAAAATTTTGGGAATGAAAAAGCCGCCCTAAAGGCGGCTGGAACGCGCACGTCGGAGACCGGCGTGCGCTAACGAATAATGATGATCGCGACAGCTGTGCCGACGAGGCGGCGAGAAGTGCTGGCGATTGGCATGGACACAGTCTTGCGCCTCCCCAGGCCATTCGTCAACCCCCTGGCCCAACTTATTGACGGGTGGGCCGATTTAGGCCAGTTCGCACCAATGCTTGTACTGAGTCACTTGGCCGCGGACAGCTTTGGCATATAGCCCGGCAATTGCAGTGGTGATTGGCCCTGGGCACGGCACCTCGCGGTCATCAACCGAGTTAATTGCACTGACTTCAGCAGCTGTTCCACAGCAGAAAATCTCTTCGGCGATGTAAAGGTCTGAGCGAACAATGTTCTCGACGCGCATTTCGTATCCAAGCTCGGCTGCAATCTGGGCCACGCAGTTCTGCGTGATGCCTTCAAGAGCACCTGCAGAAAGCGGCGGAGTCAGGATGACGCCGTTGCGGACTACGAAGATATTTTCTCCGGTGCACTCACTAACAAAACCTTGAGGGTTCAGCATGATTGCTTCGTCGTATCCGGCCTTCAACGCCTCTACTTTGGCCAGCGATGAGTTCACGTAGTTACCAACAGTCTTAGCTGCAGGCGGCATGGTGTTGTGGTCAAGACGTGTCCATGAAGAGATTTTCATGCGAACACCTTTTGTCAGTGCATCTTCACCCAAGTAAGCGCCCCACGGCCAGCAAGCAATTGCAACATCAACTACACAAGGAAGTGGGTTAAGTCCCATTTCGCCATATCCGTAATACGCAAGTGGTCGTACATAGCAAGAAGGAAGACCCGTTGATCGAACTACTTCTTTTGTGGCTGCAATGAGTTCTTCAGGTGTGTAAGGAATTTCCATTCCAAGAATTTTCGCGCTCTTGAACAAACGATTGATGTGCTCAGTTAGGCGGAACACTGCGGGGCCTTCAGACGTTTCATAGGCACGAATACCTTCGAATACGCCAGTGCCGTAGTGAAGGGTGTGTGTAAGAACATGCACTTGAGCCTTGTCCCAATCGACAAGTGTTCCGTTCATCCAGATTTTCGGTGTTGGTACGAGAGTAGGCATATTGCTCCTAAGTGATGTGGTGAAAGATTACTTGCCTGC
>CALPPK020000359.1 GCA_943325435.2 Bifidobacterium breve | reverse complement strand
GCACGCGTTCCGAAAGGCATTTTGCTCGTTGGTCCTCCGGGAACCGGCAAGACACTCTTTGCACGCGCCGTTGCCGGTGAAGCTGGCGTCGGGTTCCTTTCCGTTACTGGTTCTGACTTCATGGAAATGTTTGTTGGCGTCGGCGCAAGCCGTGTACGTGACCTCTTTGCACAGGCAAAGAAACTCGGTAAGGCAATCATCTTCATCGACGAAATCGATTCCATCGGACGCAAGCGTGGAGCAGGACTTGGTGGCGGTCATGATGAACGCGAACAGACACTGAACCAATTGCTGTCAGAGATGGATGGCTTTGAAGCAACTGAAGGCATTGTGATTCTTGCTGCCACAAACCGCCCTGATGTTCTTGATACAGCATTGCTTCGTCCCGGACGTTTCGACCGACAGATCATTGTTCCTCTTCCTGAGTTCGAAGAGCGCCTTGCAATCTTGAAGGTCCACTCACGCGATAAGCGCATGGGAACAGACGTCGACCTCGAAACAATGGCTCGTGCGACACCCGGAATGAGCGGTGCAGATCTTGCAAACCTCGTGAACGAAGCAGCCCTGTTTGCTGTTCGTCGTGAGTCACTTGCCATTGAACGCCTCGACTTTGAAAATGCACGCGACCGTGTTGTTATGGGAGCGCGCCGTGAATCACTAGTGCTAAACCCCGAAGAAAAGCGTGCCACTGCGTACCACGAAGGTGGACACGCAGTATTGGCAGTAGTGCTCCCCCACTCTGACCCATTACACAAAGTCACCATCCTTCCTCGCGGAATGGCACTCGGTGTCACGTGGACTTTGCCAGAGGAACGTCATACGTACTCTCGCGAATTCTTTGAGGATCTGATCTGTAAAGCAATGGGTGGACGTGTTGCTGAAAAGATCATCTTTGGCCACCTCAACAGTGGTGCCGCAAATGACCTTGAGCAAGCAACAGGCATCGCGCGTCGTATGGTGCGCGAATGGGGAATGTCAGACAAGATCGGCCCAATGGCGTGGACCGGAAATCAACAAGTGTTCTTGGGTGAAGACCTCATGACAAGTGGTCGCGAATACAGCGACTCAACTGCTCAACTTGTTGACGATGAAATTGCGCGCATTTTGCTTGAGCAAGAAACTCGCGCGCATGAGGTATTAACTCGCCATCGCCGTGGACTTGAACTTGTTGCTGAGGCTCTGCTTGTAGAAGAAACTATTGATGGGCCAACCGTTGGTCGTTTGGTGCAACAAGGACTTGACGCACCATCGACAAGCGAAGTACAGGCTTAGTTGCTGTCATTCTCGCATGAGCCAGGCGAACTGCCTGGTTCACGGCATTCAGCTACGGCTGCCCACAAATCTTGTGCCTTAACCGGGCCTAAAAATCCGGCCTTCACAACCCCTGCTGCATCTGCAACAACCAGAGCCGGAACAGCTTCGATTTTGTATCGAGCATGCATCTCCGGGTCAGTTGTGTAGTCCACGCGAGCCACTGCGACATCATGGGACGACAGAACTTCTGCTTTGGTAGCAACATCATTGCACGTACCGCAAGTGGCCGACGTAAAGACCACAACAATCCACGGTGCTTCCGGAGATACAAAATCATTTCGATCGAGCTGCACCGGTAATTCAAAACCACCTTGTGTAGGGGCATCAATCTTGCGACGGCGCAAAAACCATGACACCGCAAGGGCAATAAACATTGCGCCTGCAACCGTGAGAATTCGAACCATTACCGAGACCTTATGGGAAGTGCTCCCACTATTCCGAAACCAACCAACCCATGCCCTCGAGTGGTGCGCCGCTGCACGGCTACAGGAACTGTCGCAGTAATTGTGACTTCACCGTCTTTCACGTCCGCGGGTACGTCAATACTGATTACCGATGCTGCTCCAAGTACCACATCAACAAGTAAAGGTAATTCCACTTCTCCGCCGGGACCACTCGCCGACACCGTGAAGGTTCCTTCAACTCCAGTTGTGTTTACGACTGCCAATGCATTTCGCGCACCGTTTAGAAGTCCACTTGGAATTCGCCATTTCTGAGAGACCAAGCCACCAGGTATTCCATTTGTGATTGCGGTAAAGGAACTCCCGCCAACACGTTGACTGAGTACGTGTTCCACAACCACTGGCACATTGTTAACAGCCGACACCACCATCGCGTGATCACCCTTTGGCAAGTCCGCAATGACGTCGGTATTAATAGCGACTATTCCACCAGCGGGAATATCAATTGCAGTAGATGGCGCAGCGGCTTTAGAAGTTTGATCAACCCCTAATCCGTTGGTGATTCCTTCCCCAAAGAAAGAAACGTTCACCTGTGCTGCAGAATCTGACGGGTTAAACACCATCAATAATTCAGACACCAGTGCACCCGTGCGGCCTGATGTAAACCACCAGTCACGCAACGCCATCGGCGTACCCACTGTGGTGGAGTACCCGAGTCGTCCTGCACCTAAATAATGCTGAATACGTGACGCAATTATTTGGCCCGTAGAGGCCACCACTTCCACTGCTAACCGAGCTTCATTTTGAGCACCCGCATCGGCTAGCGAAATACTGCGCGCTGAACGGGCATTCAGGATTATTCCTTGTAACGAAGCAGGAGTTCTACGACCATTTGTTGTCGTGTACGAGACATTTACTACTGCAGTTTCAGGAAATGGATTTGTCAGCACTAATCGTTGTGTTGAACCTTCTGCCGTGAACCCATCGGCGAAATACCAAGTGCTCGAGGTTTGCGAAACACATTGAGACGTCACGTCGCCGGCTGCATAAATAAGTTCTTGCTCAACCGAACCAATTGATCCAATTATTTCAACGACCGGAACGACGACCCCAACTGTTCTGCCCCGAAGTACATCAACTTCTTTCCGGGAACGCGCGGGAACAGTGATTGTTTCCGCATCAGATGGTGAATCACTGAAGAAATTCAGCGTGGCCGTTAGTTCCGCGTCGCCCGGGTTAACTACAACAATAGAAGCACTGCTAATTCCGTCACCCGCCGCTGCGCCAGGGCAAAACCACGACGTACTAAT
>CALPPK020000358.1 GCA_943325435.2 Bifidobacterium breve | reverse complement strand
TGCTGGACTCATCTCTGGTTTGAACTGGGCAATCACAAACCACACAGCAGGTGTTCCGGCAGTTGCAAACCTCAGCGTGGGCGCAGCAGTCAGCGCATCACTGACCAGTGCAGTCGCTAGTGCCGTGGCAGACGGCATCACCGTTGTTGTTGCTGCGGGAAACGACAATGCCAATGCGTGTAACTATTCTCCGGCAAGTGCACCCTCTGCCATAACTGTTGGCGCAACTGCTTCAAACGACACTCGTTCATCTTTTTCCAACTACGGAAATTGTCTAGACATATTTGCCCCAGGTACGAGCATCTCGTCTGCGTACAAAGGCTCTGCAACCGCTGTAGCAAGCATGTCTGGTACTTCAATGGCGTCACCATTCGTTGCCGGTATTGCCGCAATCTATTTGGAATCGTTTGCATCAGCCACGCCGGCCGCTGTTACTAAGGCAATTACCGATGCCGCATCACCAAACGTTGTTGGCAGCGCCGGCGTTGACTCGCCAAACAAATTGGCATACTCGGCATCTTTCGTGGCAGCGCCTGCCACAGTCCCTTCAGTCCCGCTGTCGCTCACCACTACTTCAGCTTCACAATCAGTTGCTCTTGCATGGGCGCTTCCTGCATCTGATGGCGGATCAGCAATCACTGATTACAAAATCGAATACAAACTAAGCAATGTCACTGCATGGACAGTCTTTGCACACGCCGCCTCCACCACGAGAACTGCGAACATCAGCGGCTTAACAAACGGAACCCAGTACTCATTCCGAGTTTCAGCGGTAAACGCAGTTGGTACCGGAACTGCAACAACCGCCGTTCTTGCAACCCCAGTCGCACCCATAATTCTGACGGCGCCAACTTCTCCACGTGCGCTTGCGGTGTATGCCTCGTTTAACGGTGCAACTTTGTATTGGGCAACACCGTCATCTGATGGTGGAAGTCCCATCACTGGTTATCGAACCGAATACTCAACCGATAACGGCACAACATGGATCCCTTCTGATGTCGCAGTAGCAACCCGTTCAAAGTCATACACAAATCTTGTTGGCGGCGTACTTCACAAGTTCCGCGTGTTTGCCGTCAACGCAGTCGGTACAAGCGTTGCGTCATCTTATGTAGAAGGAACTCCTGTTGCCGCCACGGTTTCATCTGAACCACGCTTCTTCGGTGGGTTTCTTTCAGGCACTAGCGCGTACTTGTCGTGGACACGCCCACTAATGACTGGCGGGTCGGCCATTACGTCGTACACCACATGGCAGTCAACAGATAACGGCGCCACCTGGTCAAGCATTGCTGTTACAAATGCCAATGTCCGCAATATCAGAGTGAACAGCCTCGCGTATGGCGTGCAATATCAATTCCGTGTCACCGCAACTAATGCTGTTGGTAGTAGTGCACCATCGTCAACGCTTGCATTGCAACTGCGTGGCACAGGTACGCCGAACCCACCATCGTCAATTCGCGCCACAGTCAGCACAACGTCAATCACTCTTGTCTGGTCTGAAGTCATCGCTAAGGCAGCACCTGTTACTGACTACATCGTTGAATTCCGCACAGATAATTCATCAGGATGGGCCATTCTGAATGACGGAGTTTCAACAGCGCTTACTGCAACTCTCACCAAAATGACTCCTGACCTACCCGTGTCAATGCGAGTGAAAGCTGTCAACTCGTATGGTGCTAGTCCGCCGTCAGCCACTGTCACAGTGACGCCTCGTTCAGCCGCAACTGTGCCAACTGCTCCGTTGTCTGTCAGCGCAACTGCAGGCGACACACGTGTTGCAGTGCGTTGGGTGACGCCAGCAAGTAGTGGTGGGTCAGCAATCACGTCATATACGGCCACTTCTACACCTGGTGGTTTCACGTGCACGACATCCAGCAACGCTTGTGTTGTCACAGAACTTACAAATGGCACGTCCTACACATTCAAAGTGACAGCCACCAATGTTGTTGGCACCAGCGTTGCATCGGCGCCAAGTGCAGCCGTAATTCCCATTGCAAGTGGTTCTCCAACGTTGGCCGCAGCGTCGTGGGGGCTTGACCGCACGGATCAACGGTCATTGCCGCTTGATAAACAAATTACGCGTGGCGGTACCGGCGCAGGAGTGTCTGCTTACATCATTGATACCGGCGTGTACGCCACAAGTGCAGAATTCGGCAGCAGAGTCACCAGTGGTTTCACTTCAGTAAGCGACGGCAAGGGCTCGGGTGACTGCCATAGTCACGGAACGCACGTTGCAGGAACCGTTGCTGGCAGTACGTACGGCGTAGCACCTCAAGCAACAATCGTTCCTGTACGAGTTCTTGACTGCAATGGTGCCGGTTCTACCGCTGACATTGTCTCTGGTATCGAATGGATTATTCAGCATCATGTCGCTGGTGTTCCAGCAGTTGCCAACATGAGCCTTGGTTCTATGTCAGGGGTCGATGTTGCCATTAATGATGCAGTTGCGCGCGGAGTTGCCGACGGAATCACCTTCGTTGTCGCAGCTGGCAACTGGTATTCCGATGCATGTAACTATTCGCCATCAAGTGAAGCATCAGCCATCACAGTCGGAGCTACTGATTCAACCGATGCAGTGGCCGGCTTTTCCAACAGCGGTTCCTGTGTTGACATCATGGCGCCTGGCGTACACATCATTTCGGCTGCAATTACTAGCCCCAATGCAACTTCCACAAAATCCGGAACGTCAATGGCATCACCTCATGTTGCAGGTGTCGTTGCAAACATGTTGGGTAATGCCCCAACAATGACTCCTGCACAAGTCGCAACACAGCTGCTCGCTAACGCAACTGATGCCACGCTCACCAATCTTCCCTCAAACACCACCAATGCATTGCTGTACCAACAGCCAGCATCGGCGAACTCGTTCTCGCTATCTGCAGAGGTTGATAGTTCTGCGCTCGTAACAGACATCACTGCAGATGATTCTTCTGTTGTTGCCTACGACGAAGATCCGGGCCTTCCAGAAGCGCCTGCACCAACAGTGCCGCCAAAAGCAAACGATCCACTCACTTCTAGCCCTGTAGTAAC
>CALPPK020000357.1 GCA_943325435.2 Bifidobacterium breve | reverse complement strand
TACGGGAATGCTTAAGGTAGATGCTTCTTTCCGTCCCGCCCTCTCAATCGTGGCCTCGCCCACCAAGAGGCGAGCCATCCTCGAACTCGCCGTAGAGGCAGAGAACAAGGGAATCTCGGGCCTTGCCTGCCCGAGTCTTGGGGGAACTATGGGTTTATGTGTCTCACTTGCTCATGTCACATCGCGGATCAATTATTGGACATCGATTCAACCGATTTATTACAGCCACCCAGTTGAAATGGCAAACACTGCTTCGCACATCAATGAGATGTCAGACGGACGGTTTCGCCTCGGACTTGGCGTTAGTCACGGGCCAGTAACAGACAGACTCGGTGTAGAACCAGGCAAGCCTCTCGCTGACACAGCTGCCTATGTGGCAGCCATGCGAGCAAACGAACGATTCGGTGGGCAATTACCTCCGATATATCTCGCAACTCTTCGCAACAAGATGTTGCAGTTGTCTACAGAAATTTCAGAGGGCGCCATCTGGGCAAATGCGTCACTGAGTCACATGTCGAAACAGCTTTCTGAAGTTCCGAATGCAGTTCGTGATGACTTCTTTTTAGCGAACATGATTCCGACAGTGATTGACGACGATGTTGAAGCCGCTCGTGCAGTTAACCGACGCACCCTCACTGGATACGTTTCACTTCCTAATTATCGCAACTATTGGCGCGCAGCCGGATACGTCGAAGAGATGGATGCTATTGAGGCCGCAATCGAGGCTGGCAACAAAGACATTCTTCCTTCACTTATGAGCGACAAATGGCTGGACGACAACACGATCAGCGGATCTGCATCTCATGTACGTGCTCGCTTCGAAGAATGGGCACACGCAGGCGTTACCCCAATTGCAGTGATGTCTTCAACAACGGGTGGCCAAGTAAAAGCCATCAACCAGTTGTTCGACGTTTATAACTGAGCCAACAAAACAGTGACGTGAGATTTGATCTCGTCGCGGATACGCCGAACATCTTCAATTGACTTCCCTTTCGGGTCGTCAAGCGGCCAGTCGATATAACGCTTCCCCGGAATGTACGGGCACGTATCGCCACAGCCCATGGTGACCACAACATCAACTGCATTCAATAAATCATCGTTGTATTTTTGAGGCACAAATTTCGAAATATCAATACCTACTTCGTTCATCACTTCTACAGCAATTGGGTTGACAGAATCAGCAGGTTCTGAACCACCCGACAAAATCAGTACCTCACCGTTGGAGAGTTCGCGAGCAAATCCGGCAGCCATCTGTGAACGCCCAGCGTTATGAATACAGAGAAACAAAATGCCACTCATGAAGACACTGCTTTGTCTGCCCACAAGGTTTTGATAATCAGAAAACCAATCAGCCCGCCAAGTATTTGCATCACCGCAAACATCGGCATTGACTCTGGCGCTATCCCTGCAAAAGAATCAGAGAACATTCGTCCAATACCTACGGCTGGGTTAGCAACACTGGTTGATGAAGTAAACCAGTACGCCCCGGTAATCCAAGCAGCAACAAGAACTGCAACATTTGCACCAGCCCTTTTTCCGCCCCAGATAACAAGCAGCAAACCCACTGTGGCTACTACTTCGGAAAACCAAGTCGGTCCGCCTGTGCGCACTTTGGTCGACATCTCTATGAACGGATGAGCAAACATAATGTTCGCAATTACACACCCCACGATTGCACCAGCAACTTGGGCGACAACATCAGTCACCAAAACAGCAATTGATGGATCTCGATCAACGAAGTAACCAACCAAAGACACCACTGGGTTGAATGACGCGCCAGAGATTGGCCCAAAAATAGTGATGAGACCAAGTAACGCTCCACCTGTTGCTATTGCGTTAGCCAATAGTTGCAGGGCTACATCTGTCGTGAGATTCTGAGCCATGATGCCCGAACCAACAACCGCCATCACTAACAGTGCAGTGCCGAGAAACTCAGACAGTGCGCGTCGCGTCACTAGCAACCCTCTGGCCCGCAACAACTACCCGTGGATGGAACTCCAAGCATTATGGGCATTGTCTTTAGTGAGGAATCCTGAGGGGCGTCAGCAAGAACTGTGTACCACTCCCACGGCAATTCGCCACCCTTGATCCACACTTTGTCTTGGACTGCGAAACAGCAGGTTTCACTTTCCTGAACCTCAATCGGCATTCCCATAGCGACAGCAGATTCAATTTTTGCTGCAACCTGGTCGGTGTCTTCCACCTCGACGCCAACATGGTTCAGTGTTCCTGCTTCTCCATGGCCTTCGATAAGAACAAGCTTTAGAGGCGGTTCAGCGATGGCAAAGTTGGCGTACCCTTCGCGAACTTTTGCTGGACCTACACCAAACATCTTGGTGTAAAACACGATTGCATCATTGAGATTGCCTACATTCAGTGCAAGTTGTACTCGTGACATTTTTTCCTCTCATCAGAAGTTCCGGAACTGGATACTTTGATACCTGTCAATATACCCCACATTGATGAGTATCGATGTATCCTTGGTCCATGTCGAACGCCAAACAGATTCAGCTCGGTAAGGGCCCGCTTGCCGATGGCGCTGCTGCTTCCCTGGCGCCCATGTTTGCCGCATTGTCAGACCCCACACGCTTACGGCTTTTTGATTTGGTTCGTCGTGCAGGTCGCGATGGAATCTGTTCCTGCGATGTAACCGAACCGCTTGACCGGAGCCAACCCACAATTAGCCACCATCTAAAAGTGTTGCGTGAGGCCGGGTTGGTTGAATCTCGTCGTGATGGAACATGGATCTGGTATTCCGTCGCCCCGCACGCGCTTGACGCAGTGTCTCAGTTCATTCAGCGATAGTCCGAGCTCGCATCTCTGCATACCCGGGATCACTAGGCCAATTCGGCTGAAACAAATGCCACTGTTCGGGTGCGCGGCGAATAAGACCTTCAAGTTCATAAGCAAGAGCCTGGGTACCAGCAGCGACCTGCTCTCGCAGTCCCCCTACCTTTTCGAAAACCAATGGTGGACGAATGACGCAGTGATGACCATCAACTGCAGATGTGAAATACACAGCACCCGGAACAAC
>CALPPK020000356.1 GCA_943325435.2 Bifidobacterium breve | reverse complement strand
GCGCAGTGACATCAACCGACTCCCATATTTCTTCAGACTTGCCACGACCTGAAGATCTCACCAACCTCATTGGCGCAGTGTCAGACGAATTGGAAGACATCACTCGTGACCACCCCGTCGTTGCCTCGCCTATACGCACAGTGGGCGTTGCAGGCACCATTGTCACAATTGCTGCGGTTGAACTAGGACTGCACGAATATGACGACACAGCACTGCATGGCATGACATTGTCACGCGAGGCCGTTGAAGATGTTTTTCGCACAGTGGCAACCGAGCCGTTGGCACTGCGTGTACAGAACCCAGGCCTAGGCCCAGACCGAGCAGACATCATCGTGGCTGGTTGTTGCATTCTTGTTGCCACCATGCGCCGCCTGCACCTCTCAGAGATAACCGTGTCAACCCGCGGACTTCTCGATGGGGTCGCCCACCGTGCCAGACTGAATCCATGACCGCGGTTCATCCAGCACGACCATCGAACGTTGGGCTGCGCTTGTATGGCCGACGCGTGGTGCTACGTCCGCTTGTCCCACAAGACTTCACTGGGTGGAGCGAAGTACGCCGCCGTAATGGTGAATGGCTCACGGTGTGGGAACCAATGCGAATGGTGCATCACCCAGACCCTGAACAAAACCGTGATGTGTTTGCCGCGCGTTGTGGTGCACGAGACCGCGAGCGACTTGCAGGTTCGCAGTATGCATTCGGCATTTTTGTCGACGGTGCATTCGCTGGGGAGATCAACTTGAACAATGTTGTTCGTGGTGCATTCCAATCTGCCACCATCGGCTACTGGATTGACAAGTCACGTGCTGGTCGTTCGCTCATGGCTGAATCATTAGTTGTGCTCGCGCAATACGCATTTGAAAATCTGCACTTGCACCGACTTGAAATCTGTATCATCCCGCGCAATAGCAACTCGCGTCGCGTCATGGAAAAACTGGATATTCGCACCGAAGGCGTTGCCGAACGATTCCTTGAAATCAACGGCACATGGGAAGACCATGTGCGTTACGGCATCACCATTGAAGAATGGAACGAACGCCGTGAAGACTTTCTTGAAGGTTGGATTACTCCTTAGAGCGGAGAATTGAGCGCTTGAGCACGCTCGCGACGAACTGCCTTACGTCGCTTCCATTCTTTGGTCTTCCAATGTTTCAACACATGCTTGCGGCTTTTTTCAATGCCAACAAGTGGATCATGATGATGAACTGGTTTCCATTCAGGTCCAGGCTCTTCCACATCTAGTGGTTCGAGACCGTGCCGCAATGCTTCTTCCGCTAAGTGAAGTTCGCTATGCACGCGGTGACGTTCATTGTGGGCACGTGCCCGCAATTCTTCACGCGGTGCAGGTGCACGATCCTGGTTGCGATTTCGATTACTCACCGCTGCCTCCTTAAGGAGTCCAAGAGGGAATCACTATGGTTCCCTGCTCGTAATGTACTCCTCGCCTGACCGGCGAAATACCATTTTTGTCCCTATTTATCCACGGGGAAATTAGTCAATGCGTAAGGTTCGGATAACAGGGTCTTGACCAACAATGCCACGAAGCCCCACTCGACACGTTCCCCTTCGCAGCGCCACCAGACGGAGTGGTTCTGTTTGCATGCGACATATCTTCTTTGATGTTTGAGACACCGACCAGATAAGAGGCAGTTCGCTTGTAAGCGAAGCGAGTGCTTCGGGTTTCACAGACTGACCCACAAGTATTTTTCGAACGGGCATTGTGGTGATTCGTGAGGTTGCTATTCCATCGGCAATTGCGTTAGTTGCTTTTATGACAACTTGATACTTACTGCCAACTGCGAGCCCCGTAAACCGAACTGCATTAGTTCCGGTAGGCACTACTTTTCGTTGCACAACTTTTCCATTGCGCAACAATGAGACTTTTGTTTCGGTTATCGCCGAACCACCGTCACACGGTGGGTCCCAGCTAACAACTAAACCTTGTGAGTCGGTAGTAACCAAGACATGTGATGCTTCGCCAGGCGCTGTAACAGCAATGGGCGCAGTATCAACGAACAGCAATCGGTTCAGAGAATCGGCGCTCATGCCCAAAATGACACCTTTGGTTGAACGATCAACAATGGCCTGTGAAATTGTCGTGGCACATAGGCCGGGCTGTTGTTGGGCGAGCAGTGCTGCGTATCCGGCAACCAATGGCGATGCCATAGATGTACCTACATCAAACTCGTAATCCGTATCTGAGTCCTTCCAAGCTGACTCAAGTCCGCGAAGCCTGTCTCCACCTGGTGCGTATAAGTCAACACATGGACCATTGTTTGAGTAATACGCGACAACGTCAACGATGCCGATTGCACCAACAGTCAATGCATCAGGAACATCGCCTGGCGCAATCTTGCACGCATCAATTGGCCGTCCCGCAGCGTCGCCATTACCTGATGCAACAGTGACGACAACTCCTTCATCAATCAGAGCTTGCACTTCACTGTCAATAGAAGTTCCGTCGTCACCGAGGTCAACACCAAAACTTAAGTTCACAACTGCAGCTACACCCGAACGATGATGTGCGCGCACCCACTGAAGCGCATTCACAACGTCTGCAACTTCTCCGTCGCCATTGCAGTCAAGAACCCGAACAGCGATCAGTCGTGCCTGAGTTGCAACACCTACTGTTGACCCTGCAGCTAACCCAGAGACATGAGTTCCATGACCATCGCAATCTGATGTTGTCGGGCTTACTTTCGATGAGCCGTTATCGGTGGGAATGTCGATTCCCGGAAGCACCCTGCCAACGAATTGCTCATGGGTAGACCTGACGCCGGTGTCCACAATGTAGATGTCGATTCCGGCCCCAGTCAGTGGCCCAAAAGCACTATTTCCGTCCAGCGGAAGCCGGGCTTGATTGATGCGGTCAAGGTGCCACGCGGTGCCCACAGGGGCCGTGAGCGCCATTGTGGAGGGGGCTTGGCTAACTCCCGCTGCGACGATGCACAGAGCAATCAATCGCTTCACATTCACAAAAAGGAATGCTACCGTTGAATAAGTTTCAAGGTCTTTATGACCCCGAAAAAGGAAAT
>CALPPK020000355.1 GCA_943325435.2 Bifidobacterium breve | reverse complement strand
GGCGTAGCTGACGCAACTCCTGGCCTTGTTCCTGTCGTCAAAGGAAACGGTTACGGATTTCGACGTTGGAACCTGATGGAGATCGCTGGCGAATTGTCACGCGAAGTTGCAGTGGGAACCGTGTTCGAAGTTCGTGACACGCCTTCGCATATAACACCCATTGTTCTGACTCCAACAATGACGGCGCCGCCGAAGAACCTGCCGATGAATACGGTGCTGACAGTTGGAAGCCCGCATCATGTTGTGGCTCTCACACGTGCTCAATGGCGTGGTGATGTAATTGTGAAGCTGCAATCTTCAACAAAACGTTTCGGCGTGGCCCACGCGAACCTGCAACCATTGCTTTCAGACATTGCCCTTGCACAATTCACAATTCGTGGTTTTGCAATTCACCCACCTATTGCTGGTGACATGGCAATGCACCTTTCAGATATTACGCAGTGGCTAGATCACATTGATCCTTCATTGCCTGTGTACTTAAGCCATCTTGATACTGCGGCGTATGCATCATTGCGTCGTGATTATCCAACACGCGAATTTCGCATGCGTCTCGGTACATCACTGTGGCATGGTGACAAATCAACCATGCATCTGTCGGCTGACATTGTTGACCATCACCCAGTGGAATCAGGGTCTTTTGCTGGCTATACGCAGGTCCCCATCAAAGGTCCTGGCGAAATAGTAATTGTCGGCTGCGGTACCGCACATGGTGTTTTTCCATTGCTTGACGGACGCAGCCCGTTCCATTTTCAACGCCAACGCATGAACATGCTCGAGCCATCTCATATGCATACATCGATGTTGTTCATTGCGCGTGGACGACCTATTCCGAGTGTCGGCGAATGGATAGACGTCCAACAACCACTCACTCGAGTACAAGTTGATTTATTGCAGTGGGTATAAGTTCACTATTGCGATGAGCTGTTAGCGGGGCGCAGAAGCCATGCGGTTGAGACCACGCCAACCAACTGCTGCAGCACCAATGAGTCCACCTTGGTCAGCTAAGCGTGACGGAACAATTCTGGCACCGCGAGAAAACTCAAGTCCACATAATTCGTCAAGAGTGCGTTGAGCCGAATTGAAAAAAGTTGCGCCAAAGCCAAGTGCAACACTTCCACCCACGCAAACAAGTTGCAGATCAAGAAGATTGCACACTGACGCAACACCACGACCAACAAGCCGCCCAGTGCGCACCATGATCTCGTACGTTGGCTGCGTCGGAGAGCGACCCGTAATTGCCTCGATTGCAGGCCCAGAGGCTTCAGCCTCAAGGCACCCACGGCCTCCACACGCACATCTGCGGCCGTTTGGCTCCACAATCACGTGCCCGATATGGCCCGCATTGCCACTGGCGCCCTCAAGCAATTGCCCATTCAGCACAATTCCGCCACCGACTCCTGTGGAAACCACCATGGCCATGAAATTGTCCACGCCGCGTGCCCCGCCGACCCAGCCTTCTGCAAGGGCTAGTGCTTTTGCATCACCATCACCAAAAACTGGCAAGCCAGTGATGTCGACCAATCGATCACGTAACGGAAAATCACGCCACTGAGGAATGTTGAGGGGTGAAACAGATTCAAGATTGTGAGTGCTCGGACCGGCGCATGCAACACCAACTGTCAACGGACTCTCACCGTGATGTTCGCGAGCACGTGCAAGTTGTTGCTGCACTGCGTCAGCTATGTCAGAGAAAAGATCCTCGGCAGTATCGCGCGGATTGACAGGTACAGAGGTGCGATCAATTAGCTCGCCCTCGCGAGTAACTAAACCAACTGCACACTTGGTGCCACCAATATCAATCGACAATGACAATTGCATGAGGTATCTAGTGTGCCAAAGAGTTGGCAGGATTTGCGACATTCATAAGACTCGCCGTGCGGTAATTATCTAGTATTTATAGGCTATGCATAGTTCGTACGATAAGACTGTGCATCCACAATGGAAACAACCACTTGCCGACGTGATGGCAACTGATTCCGCTAGTCAACTTTCAACATTCGTAAACCACGAACGAGAGCACTTCAACATTTATCCACCTGACGATCAGGTGTTTTCGGCACTGTCATTCGCTGGCCCACGCGAAATATCTGTGGTAATTCTGGGACAAGATCCGTATCACGAACATGGCCAAGCTCACGGTTTGAGTTTTTCTGTGCAACCGAATGTTGCAATTCCACCATCGTTACGAAACATCTTTACTGAACGTGAAAATGACATCGGTCTGAAACCACCAATGCACGGAACACTCACACCATGGGCACAACAAGGCGTACTTCTACTCAACACATCACTCACAGTTCGTGAAGGCATTGCCGGCAGCCATGCAAAAAAGGGGTGGGAGGCAATCACCGATCAGACCATTCGTACTATCAACGACAACACAGAACGATGCGTGTTTATCTTGTGGGGCGCGCATGCTCAGACCAAGAAAAAGTTGATTACACAGGGCCATCACGCAGTTCTTGAGGCACCTCACCCATCGCCATTATCGGCGTACCGGGGGTTCTTTGGCAGTTCTCCGTTCTCGCGCACCAATGCGCTGTTACAAGAGGCTGGCCGAGCACCTATTGACTGGAGCCTCTAGGCAGGTACTTGCTGCGTGATGCAGTGAATGCCACCACCACCGATCGCAAGTATGCGACCAATGTCAAGCGGCACCATGTCACGACCGGGAAAGAATTCGCCGATCATCTGCACCATGTCGTTATCAGCTTCATGACCAGTCACAGGTATGACAACAAAACTATTTCCAACATAGAAATTCAGATACGGCACGACTACCCGACCAGAATCGATTTCTACGAATGGCAAAACAGGAACAACATCAACATTCAAAAGTTCTCCGTGACCTGCCACAGATGAGCGAGCAACTTTTTCATTAATGAACAGTCGTGCGAAATCTTCCTCAGTATTGTCATCGCATCCTTGCAACAACACGTGTCCTGGTTTGGTAAACGCAGCAACATTGTCAACGTGACCGTCGGTGTCATGATCAAGTGCAAGCCCATGCGGCAACCACACCACCGAAGTGACTCC
>CALPPK020000354.1 GCA_943325435.2 Bifidobacterium breve | reverse complement strand
TGGCGGTCGGGTCCTGTGCGACGATCGCCCGTAAACCAGGTCAGGTCCTGACGGAAGCAGCCTCCACGCGGGAACGATCGTGCGCCGCAGATCGCCTGGCCGTCACTTCACTATCCACGGACCAGCCGGAACAAACTCTTAGGGGTCAACATGTCAAAAAATAAATGGATCGCTCCAGTCGCAGTTGTCTCTGGAATTCTGCTCCTCATCATCCTGACTCTCACTAGTTCATACAACGGTCTTGTAGATCGCGAACTCAAAGTAGATCAATCAGTTGCAGACCTTGATGTGCAGTTGCAACGTCGCTTCGACCTGATTCCTAATCTTGTGAAATCAGTTGAAGGAGCTCTTGAACAAGAGCGCGAAATCATTGGAAAAGTCACGGAAGCTCGCACAAAGTACGCAAGTGCTGCTTCAGGCAACGACCGTGTTGCTGCTGCCGGTGAACTTGAAGGTGCGCTGTCACGCTTGCTTGTTGTCGTTGAGAACTACCCGCAGGTTGCCAGTTTGCAAAACGTTCGTGACTTGCAAGTGCAATTAGAAGGTACTGAAAACCGAGTGGCACAAGCGCGCCGTTCATACAACGAGACAGTCACAGATTTCAATCGTGCTATTCGACGATTCCCTCGTTCCATCATTGCTGGAATTTTCGGTTTCGAAAAGCGAACCTTGTTTGAAGCATCAGCAGGCGCTGACGTAGCTCCAACTGTGGATCTCAACCCAGGTGGCTAAGAAAACTTTCTTTCTTTCGGCACTATTTGGCGTCATCCTTCTTGGTTGTTCATTTACTGCTGCAGCACTACCTGAATTCACTGCGCCAGTTGTCGACTCAATCGGGCGAGTATCTGCAGAAGTAGAGACACAAATCAATAGTGAGTTGACTTCATTTCAACAATCAGGTGGCCCACAAATTGCAGTTGCAGTGGTTGACACCACAGGTAATGCAACTCTTGAGAACTACTCCATTGATCTTGCACGTTCGTGGGGCATTGGCGACAAAGAAAAAGACAACGGTGTACTCGTTCTGATTGCGCTCGAAGACCGCACCTTACGTATTGAAGTCGGTAGCGGAGTTGAAGGTGAACTCACTGACGTCACAGCAGGACGAATAGTTGACACGATCATGCTCCCCCGTTTACGTGCTAACGATGTCGATGGTGCTGTACGCGATGGCGCACGTGCAGTGATGCAAGTGTGGCGTGGAGAGAACATTGTCTCTGAACCAATCGCGCCAAGCACACCTGCGACTGAACAAACACAAGCGCAGTCAATTTTCAGCATCATTTTGTTCTTCGGTCTCATCGTTCTGTTCATCACAAGTGCGGCGGCCGGAAAAAAGCGTGGCGGCGGTGTACTCGGACCTTTTGGTGCGGGAACCATTTACGGCGGTGGCTTTGGCGGTCACCGAGGTGGATTCGGCGGAGGAGGCTTCGGCGGTTTTGGTGGAGGCGGCGGCGGTGGATTCAGTGGCGGCGGAGCGAGCGGGAGTTGGTAATGCCTCAGTGGTGGAAAGACAATGCTCAACAAATTGCCGAGGCAATTGATACGGCCGAACGCACAAGTGGTCATCAGATTTTGGTGCGAGTAGGGCCTCTCGGAAGAAACTCAAAACGAACTGCCGACAAAATCGCAACGCGTTATAGCCAAGTTTCTTTAGTTTTCTGTGTTGACCCACGCCGACGCGTCTTTGAAGTTCGTTGGTCGCCCACTCTGCAACTGGATTCCAACCAAGCGACAACTGCCGTACAAGAGCACCTTCGCGCTCAGAATCTGCCAGGCGCCATCACAGCTCTGGCCGCTCTATTGCCTCACCAAGAAGAGGGCGACGAGTTCCCCGACATCATTGAGGAAACTGACTAATCGGAAACGCCGCAGATCATTCTGGCCCGATGGTGTCCTAATGAACTTATCCACACCCTAAGATACTTAGGTGTTGAAAGCTCTCAGTTCCCATTCCGTTCGCGCTCTCGTTGTCGCCATCATCGTCACCATGGTGGTGAGCGCACCATTGCCAATACCTAACGATGTGGCCAAAGCGACAGCAGCACCGGCTTTCGATGCAACTGGAATTGGTACTTCAGCAAACGGGCTCTCAATTTTGAACATGATTAATTCCGCTGGCAACCCTGCCGGCGGAGCACTAGGCGGAACTAAACCAGATGTAACAAGTTTCACCGTATTGGTAGATGGTCAAAGACTTGCAGTTGCTTCAGTGCAATACGGACCAGCATGTCAAGCAGCGTGTTACATCATGGATCTCACTTTGTCTTCTCGGATTTACAGCGGATCTGTCATCACAGTGAGTTACACAGCACCAGCGACCGATGCTGCAACTACAAATTCAGCAATTCAAAGTCCAACCGGAGCAGATGCAGCATCATTCGGTCCACTGTCCGTCACGAACAATGTCGCTGGCCCCAATATTCCAGGCACTCCTACAGCAGTGGCCGGTGAAGAAAGCGCAACAATCACAGTAACCCCGCCAACAGGCGGTTTGACTCCAACCTCATACGAAGTCACAGCAACACCAGGTGGAGCAAAATGCACGGTCACCGGCGCATCAGGATCATGCACAGTCACCGGCTTAACAGCAGGCACCGCATACACATTTACATCTGTTGCAAAAAGATCTACGTTCGATTCTGGAACGAGTGCAGCTTCTACTGCAACCACGGTGCTAGCTAAGTCTGCGCCAAATACTCCGGGAACACCAACAGTTATTGCGGGTGAAGAAAGCGCAACTATCACGGTGACTGCGCCAACAGGCGGTTTGACTCCAACCTCATACGAAGTCACAGCAACACCAGGTGGAGCAAAATGTACCGTCACCGGCGCATCAGGATCATGCACCATCACCGGACTAACAGCAGGCACCGCATACACATTCACAACCATCGCAAAAGTAAGTACCGGAGATTCCAGTGCGAGTACTGCCTCGGCATCTGTCACTGCTCTTACAAAAACAACGACGACGACAACAATCCCAACAAACACGGTTCCGGCTGGTTATACGCCGTCGTGGGATAAAGAACCACTCACAGAT
>CALPPK020000353.1 GCA_943325435.2 Bifidobacterium breve | reverse complement strand
GGCGCGACGCATACGAGTCTTCGACTTCGACATTTTTCTCTTGGGAACGGCCACCGTGGTCTCCCTTGTTAGCGGCAAATGCCCTGTTGGGGGCTTCGTAATGATAGCCCCACAACGCCGAAAACTTACGGGGCGTCGTCAGGAAATACGCCCTTGAGGTTTTCAAGGGCCGACCAACGGGGGTCAGAGTCGGTTGTCACGCAGCCGCACTGGGTCTCGGAGAGGTCCGCTCCACACTGGGGGCAAAACCCCGGGCAGTCCTCGCGACACAGGGGCGACAGCGGAACTGCGAGCAAAAGACCCTCCCTGACCATGGGCAGAAGGTTGATCTGGTCGTTCTCAATTTCGTACGCATCGGGGTCGTAGGTCCCCTTCTGATACATCTCGTCGAGGTCAACGCTCATGCGCTCAACAAGCGGTGCAAGGCAACGTCGACACACACCAGCCCATGTGGCGCAAGCAGTACCGGAAACATGAATGCCGGTGGAAAGCGATTCAAGATGGACCGAGATATCAACGGGCGTGTCAACTATCCGCGAGTCATCAAATTCGAAATCAAGGACTGCAACAGCAACCTCGATGTCTTTCGTAGTTCCGGGGCGACGCAGTAGTTCAACTGCATTGACGATGAGCGGCTTAGCCAAGGTGGAACCTCTCTAGAGATCGTCTTGGTTGAAGAAATCCGCAACTTCTTGTTGCTCGATTGGTTCTTCAGACTCTGGCGGTGGTGGCTCTGAACCAATCGACAAACGATTACGACCATTGGCAACTGTCTTAGACAAACGATCAAGAAGAATTTCAAAGCTTCCAAGACGTTGGTCAAGGAAATCTTCTGTTTCATTCTTCAAGCGACGAGTCTCTTCTTCGGCTGCATCAATAACTTGGCGGGCACGCGCTTCTGCTGCACGTACTACTTCAGTCCGTTGCACCATTCGTTCAGCTTGTTGCCGTGCAGCGCCCAACAATTCATCAGCCTCGCGCTTGGTTTTGTCAAGGAATTCTTGGCGTTCTTTCAGCATCCAACGTGCTTGACGAATTTCATCAGGCAAACGCACCAGCGCGTCTTCCAGTAATTCGACAACTTCATCGCGATCGATACGGGGCGAACTCGACAATGGCATGCTCGGAGCGGTTGCAACAATGTCGATAGTCCGGCGAAGAATTACTTCGCTCTCACCAAGACGTGCCTGCACCGGCATCGGCTGCGGATACGAATCATCTGTTGTGTCATCGAAATCATCAAAACTCATTATTTGCTCCGTGGGGAAAAGAGAGATGCAAGAGCATCAGATACTGCGCTTGGAACCATTGATGACACATCGCCACCGTGGGCTGCAATGTCGCGAATAAAGCGACTGCTGACAAAACTAAATCGCGGCTGACATGGCACATACACAGAGCGAACACCCGCGACTGCAAAGTTTGTGTGCGCCATTTGTTGTTCCACTTCGAAATCACCCGAGGTGCGTAGACCCTTCACAATGCACAACGCATTGACAGAAAGTGCAGCATCAACCGCTAGGCCAGGAAAACTACGCACAGAGACATTCGGCAGGTGAGAACATGATGCGGCGATCAGCGAAACACGCTGATCGGTTGACAGCACGCCTGAAGGCTTGTCGGGGTTATGCATGACAGCAACCACTACTTCTCCGAACAAGGCAGTTGCTTGCTCGACGACGTCTAGATGACCCAAATGAAACGGATCAAAACTGCCGGGGTATAAAACAGTGCTCATTGCACCTCTACCGTACCGTCTGGCGCACTGCTGGGACTGAGAAACGACACATGAGTTCGCCCATATTTCTTTTCTCTTACTGTTTCAAAGCCTGCAATTGGTCCGATCGGCCGACCTGATTCAAGAACAACAAGAGATGCGGTCACAGACGCCAATAATCCGCCCCATGCGTCAAACCCGTATGGCGGGTCTGCAATCAGCAGATCAATACCTTGTTGGTGCGCCGCAGTCCCGACTGCGTCTCCTGCAATCACCGTGGATTTTTCCGAGATGCCAAGGGCTGCGATATTGCTACGAAGAACGGCAAGTGCCGCGCGATCATTTTCCACAAAAACACAGTGGTCAGCCCCCCGCGAAATGGCTTCAATACCCATAGCCCCCGTGCCGGCAAACAAGTCAAGAACACGGGCCCCCTGAACAACATCAAGGCTGCCAAGAGCATTAAAGACTGCTTCTCGCACCATGTCGGTCGTTGGCCGGGTGGCCTCTGACGTAGGGGCTTCTATTCGTCGACCACGTAGGTCACCTGCAACAACTCTCACGCAAGGCAGACTACGGCGGTGATTAGTCCGAAAGAGTCCATTATCTGTATCGACTGTGGAGGCCCATGCCATTTGCTGTCCCACGCCCCTGAAGATGGGGTCTGGGAAGTCGACGATGTGGTCTCTTATCGCTGCCGTGACTGCAGAGACGTGTGGTATTTCCCACTGACCGACGACGACACCGACGACGAGCAGGACAACTAAGCCTTAGCCCTTGTCGAGAGGATCAAACTTCACTCCGAATATTGCGAAATTCGCAATTCGAGTTGGTGCATGATTCAACCAGAAGTTCAGACTGAGTCTTTTCGGGTCGCGCACAAACGGCTTGTTTGCAGCAACTGCATCGACAGTGCGGATTGCAAGCTTCACCGGATCAGCCGTAGGAATCAACTGCAATCGCTGAAAACGTTTTACAACATTTCTGATTGTCGACGTCTTATCTTCGATGACATCCCACATGCCCGTATCTACTGGCCCTGGCGACAACACAGTGATATTCACTTTTGTTGACTTCAATTCGCGACTCAAACCATTAACAAAATTAAGAATGCCCGCCTTCGTTGCGCCATACACAGACATACCTGGGAAACCAGCAGTGCCTGCAAGTGACGATACAAAAACTATGTGTCCTGAATTACGAGCAATCATGCCAGGCAATGCATGACGTGTGAGCATCATGGGAACTTCAAGGTTGACTCGTGCGACAGTACGAATTTCGCGTTCATCTTCAACCGCAAATGCAGTAGATGTTTCGAGACCCGCATT
>CALPPK020000352.1 GCA_943325435.2 Bifidobacterium breve | reverse complement strand
TAACCCAATGCGAACAGTCGCTTGAAATCTCAACCTTTACGTCACCAATCGTTAGCCATGGCATTGTGATGGGCTTTACAAAGCAGTCGTCATATTTACGATGAGGCACAGGCACGCGTTGATTCGTGGTGATACCACTGACATCTTGTTGCAACATGGCAGTGAAGTTGTGGTGTGAATGCCGTGGTGGCAAAAACCACGGGTGCCAACCCACTTGCGCAGGCTGTGGCTCTAACGCATCAAGCGTGAGAGTAAACAACACATCACCATCAACTACATCAATCACGTGCGTAATGCTTCCGGCAAACGGCCAATCAGATCCGAGGTCGCATTTCAGAGTTACTTTTGCTGGTAACTGTTCAACAACAGTCCACTCCACATCAAGCACTGTTCCGTGCAACGCATTCGGTGGCAACCGCAACGGCAATTCATATTGCAAGCCGCGAAACATCAAAACGCCATCGCGCACTCGACCAGCAAATGGCACCATCGGGTACAAGCCCCAACCCAATGTGTCTTCTGCTGCGGTCACCAATAACTCAGTGCCATCCATAATCAGAGACGACACACGTCCACCAGCTGAAGTATCGATAGAAACAGCGGTTGAACCCGCAGATAATTGCACAATTGGCACCTAACCACGATAACCACGGCACATAGATTCCGTGTCGGTATCGTAAGAACTTGTGCGCGGCTTAGGAACTCTCATCAATACCTCCACGGTGATTGTGGGAAGTTCAATCGGTTACTTCATTGGTCACCGCATTCGCGAGTCCATTCGCACCATCGTTGTGCAAGTCATTGGTCTTGCAACAGTCATCATGGGCATCAGCAACGCCATGGATACTCATAACTTGGTTTTCCCACTTGTCGGCATGGTCATTGGCGCCGTCATCGGTGAGTTACTTCATATTGAAGAACGTCTCGAAGGAATAGGGGAGCGCCTCAAGAAACGCTTCGCCAAAAAGTCAGATGACACCAGCACCTTCGTTGAAGGGTTTGTCACTGCAACCTTGCTGTTCTGTATTGGCCCCATGACAATTCTCGGCGCAATTGAAGACGCCAGTGGCCGCACGCCGCAGTTGTACATCATCAAGGGAACTCTCGACGGCTTCATGTCGATCATCTTTGTGTCCATCTATGGCATTGGCGCAGCGTTCAGTGCCATCGGTGTTTTTGTTGTCCAAGGGTTGCTGACTCTTGGCGGTACAGGTATCGATTCTCTTCTCGATGACCGCATGAGAACAGAACTATTTGCTGCCGGCGGATTCACCGTTCTTGCAATTGGATTAAATCTCCTGGAAATCAAGAAAATCAAGCTGGGCTCTCTGCTTCCCGGACTTATTGTCACGCCAATTCTCGTTGCAATCTTCGCCAGATAAATTCTCTAGAATTGCGAAGTGATAATCGCGCGCCCACTACGAGCCATTTGCGTTGGGGCAGCTCTCATTTTTGGAATCACAAGTATTCCCACTTCACCTGCACTGGCAGAAGAAGTAACGACAAACGAAATCGTATGGCTTCCATGTGGCCCCATCGAATGCGGCAAGATCTCTGTTCCGGTTACTAAAGACCTCAACACCAGTCAAACAATCACGCTCTCGTTGTATCGACGTAAAGCAACCTCCGGTTCGTCACCTCGCACACTGCTTCTGTTGCCAGACCGTGAATACGGTCCTGATACCCGCACGCTGACTGAAAAGGCGCTGCTCACATTCGGAACTGGCATTACAAAGTTCAATGTCATCTCTGTTGCTCCACGTGGCGCAGTAGATGCCGTTATGCCCGTTGGTAACGAAACCAACATCGGCACGCTCGATATGGCTGACGATGTGGAAGCAGTGCGCACTGCACTGAATGTAAAGAAGGTGTCCATCATCGGGTGGGGTAGTGGTGCCACAACCGCCGCAGCATTAATCATGCAGAACCCCACCAAAGTTCAAGCAGCAGTACTTGATACGCCAATTGATCCGTCGTCTTCATTGGTCAAGCAAGCATCGCAACACATCGCTGCAACAAAACTTGGTGTTGAAACCGCAATGCGTTGGTGCGCATCACACCTCGCATGCCCCATGAATGCCAATGTTGCCAAAGGGCTCGACCTGCTGAAGACAAAGATCAGATTGGCACGAGTTGACCCCAGCATCACCTACGCGGCTGTTGCCCGTGCTGCCATTCGCACCATTGTTGAAGGCCACACCCAAGAATTATTCACTGCAATTACCGCTGCTAACAACAAAGACTCAAAGCCACTCATGGCCCTCATCGGCACTGAACCAACAGCCGCCCAGGCATATGGCCGTTGTGCCGATGTATCGCGCGCAGACGCCAAGAAAATCGCACTGGCCCATGCAGCAGTAAAGCCCTACAAATTCACCATCGGTTCAGAAGCAGCGCTCTACGCATTCTGCTCAGAGATAATCGAATCTGCACGACCACTTGGCGCAGTAAAGCCAGCAGCATTGGCCGCAGGTGCACGAGTGCTTGTCAACATTGCTCGTGGTGACCAAGTAACGGCACCATCAGTTGCACGCGCAATGGCCAAGAAAATGAAATGGACCTACGCATCGGTCTACGCAAACCGTCATTTAGTAGTTGGCCACGACAACGCCACCACAGTCGCAGCCATGAAGTTCCTCACCAATTAGGCAGCGAACAAAGCCCTACAGCCCGGCGAAGTCCCGAATCAGCGCAGCTAGTTCCAACGGCGTATCACCCTGCACGCTGTGGCCGGCTTCCAGCACGTGTTCAACCCGTGCATGAGGCGCACGTTTCACCAACTCAGCTTCGTCTTCATCAGTCACTACCGATTGCTTACGCATTCCGCGAACAAACATCAGTGGCTTTTCATAACCAGACACCACATCCCACAACGGCGCAGTAGACGGGCGCTTGTCGCCATCTTCTACAGCAGCTTTCATCTCTGGCAGTGGTGGTGCATCAGCACGGCGGTAACGCCACACCCATGATCCATCATCTTCTTGCAACGCGTTGTGCAAAATGCCACGACGCAAACTTTCCACGGTGCGAGTCGGGTTGAACTCAATC
>CALPPK020000351.1 GCA_943325435.2 Bifidobacterium breve | reverse complement strand
TCTCTCGTGAAGTTGCTCTCGCTTGAGCACGGCAAAGCTGGCCTAAACGAAGTAACTCTTGCAACTGGCTCTCCTGCAATTGGTAACACCATTGCCAATTTGAAGTTGCCACGAGAATCAGCAGTTGTTGCTGTCATTCGTGACGGACACGTTGTCGTTCCGACTCCTGACATTGTTCTCAATGCTGGTGACGAGGTGCTCGTGCTTGCCACAGGTGACGTAGAAGCTGAAATTAGTCGCGCGCTGATTGGTCTGAAGTAGGAACAATGTTTGGCCGCAAGAAGCAACCGGCTGTTAATACCAGCATTGTTGGTACAACACCTATTGCCGAGGCTCAAGCACGCACCACAGTCACCATCACTGGACAAGTAGTCCGAATGCAATGTCGTCCCGCAAGCGATCTACCAACCATGGTGATCAGTATTAAGGACTCAACTGGAACGGCCATTGCAACGTGGACCGGACGACGTTCCATGGGCGGCATTGCTCTTGGCCGCCACATTGTGATCACCGGCGTTGCAACCCACACCACAGGGCTTCTGACATTCGTTAATCCCGAGTATCAACTACTCGCCTAACACAAAAGCCGTCGGCAATCTGACACTTGTGCGTGAAGCAACTCGTTATCAGTACGGCGTTACGTGGTCAGTCATTTTATGAAATGGTTTCCTAAATTCAGCCGTTGATTAAAGAGCCTTAGACTTCGCAGAGGTTTGGGTCGCCGACCTACTTCTTTTGGAGGACACATTGAAACTCACTCGACTTTTTTTCATTTCTGGATTGATTTGTAGTTCCCTCGTCGTGGCTTCAACACACGTTGTGGCAGCAGATGTTCCTTTTGACGACAACCAAGTGCCAATTGAAAACAGGGCCATGAATGGTTCGCTGCACATCATGTCTGACGACACAATTGAAAGAGAAGTCGTTGACCCACCATCGATGCTCTCAACAAACACACAAAGTGCCACAACATTTTGCACTAGCGCTGAGAATGGCATTTGTGCAGGCCAAACAGACCTCAATTTTGTTGCTCACCTACCCCAATGTGACAGCACGGAAACAACTGACTGCATCGTCAGCGTTACGGCCACGCCCAAAAGCGGAACTCAATCATCAGCAACATTCGATCGCTACTTCCCCAATCTTGGACCCCAGAGCTACACAGGCAAACCGAGCCTCAAACTCCCCACCGGTCGGGCGCCAAGCGTATGGAAAATTGCAGGTGCACCACATGTTGGTGGAGATGAATACGCAGTCGTTGCCCGGTTGCGGGGAAGTACCGGCAATCGCAAAGCGGCCAGTTTTCAACTTGCACTTACTGCTGTCACATTGAAGACCGACGCAGATACGAGCAATACGTATGAACCTGCCCGTTGGACACAGCCAGGACGCTTAGGGGGCCCAGCTTCTGACCGCGGACTGTTCCGTTGTGCATATTGGGGTGACAACGGGGCGTGCCTTTTGAGTCGTCCATTTCCTGTTGATGTCACATTTAGCGTCACTGTGCGCCTTGCTACCGAGCCTGCCGGCTGGTTGCATGGACGCATCAATGACCCCACTATCTCTTTCACAAAAGATGGAGACAACACCCTTGTAAAAGTCACGGCCGCGCCCGTTCAGGTTCCTGCATTTCAAAGCGGTAAGACATATTCCGAATTCCCTGCAAACGTGCAGAGAGCTTTCGCGGTTGACGGCCCTTACGGCACCGGAGGTTCACGCCAACCAGGTGGCGCGGAACGCACAGACCCAACTCAGAGAAATGCCGAATACAACCTTGTTGCATACGACGACAAGGCCTTTGATCAGATTGCGCTCATGACTGATGTCATCAGCGATAAGGCCGGTTGGGCTCCTTGGATTTGGCGCGTTCGAACTCTGTCCGAGGGCGAGATGAATAAGGCTGGAAAATGTCTGACGACCGGAGACGGCGTAAAAGGAATCGTGACCACAAACGCGACTATTTATGGAAGCGGCCCACCAACATTCAACTCTTCAACAAGTTCACTTGATTACAAAGTTGCAGCTCCGCACTTAACGCGAACTGGTGAAGTTTTCAAGGGTGCGTACAACCTGATTATGCGCTCAGACGTCGCACGTTGTTTCTATAACTTCACATCTGCACCCGTTAAGGCAGATATCTCAGTTATTGAGGCAACCGGAACGGAGGGAAAGGCCACAACGAGCATCAAAGAAGAAAATGGGTGGCTCACATTGAGCGCATCAGGATTCTCGCATTCAGCGCCGACCGTACGTGCGAAGTTGAGTCAGGACGCTGTCACAACCACCACGCTTGCACCCACAACAACTACAACTTCTACGACAACCACGACGACCACGGTGTACCTAGCACCTGCTTTACCGATACAGACTGGAATTCAAACAAAGGTAAAGAAAACAATCTCCGGCACCAGTTTGGCAAAGTCTGTTTCGCTCTCCATTCCGAAGAAGGCAAAAATCACCATAACCATGGCTTCCAAGTATGCGAAGAAGTGCAAGGTGTCGGGCACTTCGATCAAGACGCTCGCAAAGGGAACCTGTGTTGTCAAAGTCACTGTCACAACAACGACCAAGAAGAAAACTTCCAAGAACGTCACAATCACAGTGAAGTAGTGGCGCCCTCGGCAGGAATCGAACCTGCGACCTGCGGATTAGAAGTCCGTTGCTCTATCCGACTGAGCTACGAGGGCATTGAATACAACTCTACCGAGGCTCGGCGAGCAGAAGCTTGCGTAGGAACGAGAGTGCATTAATCACGCTGAATTGGCGCATCTGATCACGTTGGCCTGGCAGTTGAGAGATGCTGGAAAAGGTTCTGCCATCAGGAAATGCAACACCCACACACAGGGTGCCGACGGGTTGGCCGTCTTGTTCATCTGGTCCTGCCACGCCAGTGAGAGCTAGCCCAACACTTGCGTTCAATGTGCGTTGCGCTCCGAGTGCCATTTGTATTGCTGCTTGTTCTGACACAACGGGGCCAGGGTCAACTCCGAGCACATCAAACTTCACTTCACTTGCGTAACTGATGATGCCGCCACGAAACGTGCGTGATGCACC
>CALPPK020000350.1 GCA_943325435.2 Bifidobacterium breve | reverse complement strand
TGCACTCTCTCGTATCGTGTGCGTGCACTGTTGATACGAACTTATTCATCGGAACAGCCCGCGTGTCATACGCACTTCACCCTCACAAATTTCAGCTTGATACACAGGCCGGAGACATCGTTTCGCTTATCCCACTCGGCGGCGACGCCACCGTGACCACAACCGGCCTGCAGTGGGCACTTACCAACAGCGCATTGCAACCGTTTGCCTCGCGTGGCGTCAGCAATATCGCAACCGGCGAATCAGTCACTATCAATGTCACCGATGGCTCACTTGCAATTATCGAACCATTCTTTCTTAACTCCGGAGACTTCTCATGAAATTCCTACGAACACTTCTCGCCACATCATTCGTTGTAGCCATCACTGCGTGTACCTCTCCATCGTCCAATAGTTCAACTGATGTAACCCCAAATGAGGTCACGCTGCTTGCGTACGACGCATTCACACCGCAAGAAGGAATATTTGATGCGTTTACGGCTGCTACCGGAGCAAAAGTCAAAGTTGTTACCGGCGGTGACTCTGGCGTCCTGATTTCTAAGGCAATTCTTACTGCGGGCACACCTGAAGGCGATGTGTTGTGGGGCCTCGACAACACTCTTTTGTCTCGTGCACAGAAAGCCGAACTGCTCTCAAGTTATGAGCCTGCCGATACTGGAGACATTTGTGTCAACTACGACAAGCAATGGTTTGCATCTCGAAATATTGCTCCACCAACCTCTTTCGAGGATTTAACACTCCCTGCTTACAAGAATCTTCTTGTCGTGCAAGACCCTGTTGCATCATCACCTGGACTTGGTTTTCTCCTAGGCACCATTGCGCATTTCGGTGTTGATAAGTGGCAGAGCTATTGGAAGTCCCTAAAGGAAAACGGTGTTCGCGTTTCTCCCGACTGGACCACCGCATACACCATTGACTTTTCCGGTTCCTCCGGCAAGGGCAAATACCCGCTTGTCGTTAGTTACGGTTCAAGCCCTCCAGCAGAAGTTCTATACGCAGAAAAACCAATCGATTCCCCGCCCACCGCAGTCATTGAATCAACATGCTTTCGGCAGACCGAGTATGTCGGCGTACTTCGAGGTGCTCGCAACCCGAATTTGGCGGGCCGATTGATTTCGTATCTCTTGGACGTTCCATTTCAAGAATCAATGCCGTTATCACTTTTCGTTTTTCCAGTAAACAAAAAAGCTGCCCTGCCTGACTTGTTCACCAAATTCGCTGTTGCACCCAAGAACTCACTGATTCTTGACCCAGTTGAAATTGAAAAGAACCGTGACGCATGGCTGAACTCATGGAGAGACATCATCTTGTGAGCAAAACAAAGACACTTCTCATTGCCCCAGTGGTATTCCTGAGTGTCTTTTTTGTCGTCCCTGTAGCCAATACTTTCCTTCACTACTTTCAATTCTCTGAGTTCATTGATGTTCTTGGCAATCAGTCACTGCGCAGTGTTGCGTGGTTCTCTCTCTGGCAAGCAATTATCAGCACGCTCCTCACCTTGGGGATTGCACTTCCTGTCACCTGGGCGCTGTCGCGCTACACGTTCCTTGGGGCGCGCATTGCTCGCGGAATTCTCACTGCCCCGTTCGTTTTGCCGGCCGTAGTTGTGGCGGCTGGTGTTTTGGCCATCACTGATTCACGTGGTGTTGCACCAATCATTTGGGCACACGTCGTCTTCAATGTTTCAGTCGTTCTTCGCATAGTCGGTCCCCGATGGTCGATGGTGAATCATCGTCTAGAAAATGGTGCAGCCACTCTTGGCGCACGACCATCTCGCACGTTCGCGTTAGTGGTGTGGCCGCACATCTCTGCTGCAGTCACTAATGCAGCCACTCTTGTATTCATTTACTGCTTCACATCATTTGGCGTTATAACAATTCTTGGTGGTGTCTCCCGCAGAACTTTGGAAAGTGAGATATTCACCCAGGCTGTGCGACTAGGAAACACATCAACTGCTACTGCACTCGCCGTTCTGCAAGCAGTCATCATCGGTGCGGTCTTTTTCATCACTCGCCGTAGTTCCCGTCCAAATTCAACTTCCCTTCACGTAAGTACTCCACAGCCACTGCGCACAAAACCGAGACACCGCATAACACCACTGCTAATTACCGCAACAGCGGTGTTTATCGTCGCGTCCCCGCTTCTCGCAACTATCTACAGATCGGTTGTCGTAAACGGCCAAGTTTCGCTTTCTGCGTGGCGTTCCATTTTTTCTGGTGCGTTACCAGCGCTGTCTGTCTCTACGCAATCGGTGATCTTCACCTCACTGATATTCGCCACCGCTGCTGCTTGCATCTGCGTGCCTCTCGCCTTATTGGTAACAAACTGTTCTGCACCTCGTGCGCTGTTCTCTCTGCCGCTCGTCATCTCCGCAGCCACTCTCGGTATTGGTCTGATCATCACCTTCAATACATCCCCATACGAATGGCGGTCCGAGCGCTGGTTGATTCCAGTCATCCATGCGGTCATTGCTCTTCCACTTGTTATCCGTGCAATAGACCCGGCTGTTCGCGCAATACCAATATCGCTTCGAAACGCATCAGCCACCCTTGGTGCATCGCCATTCATCACCTGGGTCCGAGTAGACATGCCGATTCTCAAACCAGCAATTCTTCGAGCTACAGGCCTTTCAATGGCCATTTCTCTCGGCGAATTCGGCGCTACCGCGTTCTTGTCGCGGTCAGGTTCCACCACACTGCCCATTGCAATCGCGCAACTACTTGGCAGACCTGGTGTTGCAACACAGCAAGCGGGCTTTGTTCTTGCTGCACTAATGGTGCTCGTCACTGTCGGAGTCATGAGTCGTGCTTAACATTTCGAACCTTTCTGTTGCTTTCGGCAACTCCGTCATTTTGGACAATGTCTCGCTCGTAGTTCCGACAGGCGAAACACTTGCAATCACCGGCCCGTCTGGCATTGGAAAGACCACCCTGCTTCACGCCATCTGTGGCATTGTTCGCACAACGCACGGAACTGTGCACATTGACGATTCCGACATCACGACGCTTCCCACCCACAAACGCGGAATTGGCCTTGTCTCCCAAACGGGCGACTTGTTTCCCAATAT
>CALPPK020000349.1 GCA_943325435.2 Bifidobacterium breve | reverse complement strand
TAGGTGTTCGCAACATGTCAGGCAGGCGTGGCTCAAGCGCACCCAAGTCAACACCGTGCGGATTCTCAATCAACATGTCAAGCGACAAACCATTCGGAACGGCACCGAACGCGGCTCCGTACGGGCCTGTTTGAATAACCAGGTCAAGACTGCGCGCAGTTCCACGTCGACCATTCGCATTCAATGCTTTCAAAATCTCTTCTGCATCGCGACCAAAAATTGGTGACGACGAATTAGCAACCGCTCCTAGTACCGCAGCGTTAATTGATTGATCATCTAATGCTTCAGCATCACAATCAGCGCCAAGCCCCTGGAATATTCCGGCCATCTTCAGCAGAATGTCTGCTTCGTCTGGAGTTGCCGGATCACGCTTCAACACGGGCTCGCTGTAGTTAGCAACGTTGCGCACTGCATACAGATACAAGCCAACGTCGTAGTGGTCTTTCTCTAATGATGAAGGCGCCGGAAGAATTACATCTGCATGACGCGTTGTTTCATTGACGTAAATGTCAATTGACACCATGAATTCAAGTTCAGTTAATGCTGCATCCAACTGCTTGGAATGCGGTGTCGACAACACAGGATTGCCTGCAACTGTGACCATTCCGCGAATCTGATTTTCACCAGGAGTGATGATCTCCTCTGCCAATGCAGCAACGGGATATTCGCCTAATACTTCTGCCCTTTTACTGACGCGACTATGACCGCGACCCATTGCAAAACCTTTGCCCTTGCCGCCTTGTCCGCGCGTTGTTGCGCCACCAGTTGCAGGCGTTGTGAACATTGAGCCACCGCGCTTGTCGATATTGCCTGTAATCACATTGATCGCTTCAATTAGCCATGCGCATGTGGTGCCGAACTCAACAGTGTTTACGCCGATACGTCCGTACACAGCCGCAGTCTTTGCGCCTGCAAGCTCTCGTGCGAGTCTCACTGTGGTTTCTGCAGGAACGCCCGTTGCCAATGCAACTGATTCAGGAGTGAACGGAGCAATCGCTGCTGCAAACTCCTCAAGCCCACTCAGAATCGACATGATGCGTGGTTCAATCTTCACCAGGTTCTCAGCAAACATCACGTTGGCCATTGCAGCCAAGAACAAACCATCAGTGCCGGGGCGTATTGACACCCATTCATCTGACGCTTCCACCGTGCGGGTGCGGCGCGGATCAACGACAACAATTTTTCCGCCGCGTTCACGGATGCGTTCCATGCGGCCAGGAAAATCTGGTGCGGTGCACAAACTGCCATTTGAAGCATGAGGGTTAGCACCCAACATCATCAGATAATCAGTGTGGTCAAGATCTGGCACTGAGATGCTTTGCGCAGTACCGAACATGTATCCACCAGTCACGTGCTTTGGCACTTGATCAACAGTCGATGCACTAAACACATTGCGTGTTCCCATTGAACGAAGCATCGTGGCGCTGAACAATTGCGGCCCCAAGTTGTGTGCATTTGGATTTCCCAGATACGCAGCCAATGCACCGCGACCGTGTCGTTCAATAACTCCTGCAAATCCGTCGGCAACAACTTTCCACGCTTCGTCCCACGACACTTCAACATGTTTCCCATCGCGCTTCACCAATGGCATCCGCAACCGGTCCGGATCTTCATGTAACTGCTTCAGGGTGCTCCCCTTCGGACAAATGAAGCCATGACTGAACACGTCTTTCTGATCGCCACGAATTCGAACAATCTGTTCTTGCGGGTTCACTGAAATCTCTAGGCCGCATGTGGCCTCACAGAGCGGGCAGGTGCGAAATACGGTGCGATTAGCGGTATCGGTCATTCCATAGATTGCCACGCCAGACACGGCCAACTCGCAGTGTTCGTACACTGTGGGCATGACAAGCCCGTTTCACAGTGTGGAGATTTGCATGATCTCTACTCCAGACGGCGTCATTGACGTCAATGGGCGTTCTCGACCATTGGGTGGACCAGCAGACCAAGCGCGCCTCATTGCGTTACGTGGAACTGCTTCAGTGGTTCTGGTGGGCGCTGGTACCGCACGAACCGAAAACTACGGCCCGCCAAGCAAACCCGGCCTGCGCATTGCCGTTGTGACAAAAACGTGTGCACTCGATTTCTCGTCTCCCCTCTTTTCGTCCGGGGCCGGATTAGTGGCGACAACCGTCAATGCCCCAACTCTTAGCGTCGACTCTGTGCGCGCCGGCGATAACGATGTCGACATGGCAGGAATCATTGCCCAATTGCCTCATGGTGTTGTTCATGTGGAAGGTGGTCCAATGCTGAACGCTGCTTTATTTGACGCTGATTGTGTTGACGCAATCAATCTCACAATGTCTCCACGTCTTGGTGGTTTTCGAGCACCGTCTCTTAGCCAGGCTCCACATGCATTACGACACTTCACGTGCGTGTCGCTAACAACTGATAGCAATTTTGTTTTCGCGCGATACGAAAAAGTTACGACTGCTTAAGCAACGCAAGTTCGCGGCGAAATGCAGCGGCGTCATCAAAGTTTTTGTACACACTTGCGAATCGCATGTATGCAACTTCGTCAAGAGCTTTCAAGCGTTCAAGAACTGCGTGACCAACAGTTGATGATGTGATCTCAGATCCGGATGCCAGCGCAAGCCGCATGTCATCTTCCACTGCCTCGGCCAAAGCATCAATAGATGACTCGTCGACTGGGCGCCCCTTGCATGCTGAACGCACACCAAACGTGACTTTTGTGCGGTCGAATGGCTCTGGAGACCCCGAGCGTTTCATTACAAGCAATGGCGCCTCTTCTAAACGTTCATATGTTGTAAATCTGTAGGCGCACTCGGGGCACGCACGACGACGCCGAATTGCCGCGCCATCATCGGCGGGGCGGGAGTCGATCACCTTGGTGTCGTCATGTGGGCATACGGGGCAATGCACTCCGATAACTCTAAATGACTACAACTTGCCAATGTGTGGAGTTTGGCCACTTTTAGCAAGGAATAAAGCGATTACGGAATGCGGACGACCTGGCCGGCTTCGATACGAGCACCATTGGCACGGACCAATTCGCGAACAAGTTCTGAGATATCACCTGTTGGGGCGATGGTGCGAGCAATGTCCCACAAT
>CALPPK020000348.1 GCA_943325435.2 Bifidobacterium breve | reverse complement strand
TTCGACAAGTGAAGAGATGGAGTCAATAAATGGACGTGGAATGTCGACAAGTGATGCATTGAGCATGGATTCTCCCGTTGAAAGTTGGATAACGGGGGAATGTGAAGCGCACGTTATGTGGCGGGTGTGTCGCTACAAAAAGAAAGCAATGAAAACTACCGAAGCCACCATGCCAGCAACGGGCGCAACCCATGCAACCCCTGCAGCGGTTCGGTTCCAGCGGGGCTCGAGCATTGCATACCCAACAACGCCACCCATTAGTGCTCCGCCAACATGGCCACCAATAGAGATTCCGGGAATCGTAAATGTGATGAGCAGGTTCAGTAGAAGTGTCGCGCCGATGCCGGTCTTCATAGGGTTAACGCCACGTTGTTGCAAGCCAACAGCAGCTGCAGCCATGAGGCCGAACACAGCGCCAGAGGCTCCACCCGTTAACGCGTTAGGACTAAAAGCAAGCGCACCAACAGAACCTCCGAACATTGCAGCGAAGTACAGCAACGCAAAACGTCCGCGATCAAGGGCAGGTTCAAGTAGTTGACCAAGTTGCCATAACAAGAACATATTCATGCCGACATGAATTAATCCGTAATGAAGGAAACCGGAAGAAACAAGTCTGTACCACTCGCCGTTGTCGATGAAGAATTGCGACAACGCCATATCCAGTTCACGGCCGTTGATTGCTCCGCCATTTGTGAGAACTGTGGAGCCCATAGTGACCCAAAGAAACAGAAACACGTTCACCGCAATAATGATTCGGGTAATCAGCAATGGTTGTGCTGCGTTCCAGAAACGAATGCGCTCGCTAACTGGTGGTCGCGAACTCTTGATGCAGTCGAGGCAATGCGAACCAACATCAACTTGTGTCAGGCATTGGTTACATGCTGGGCGACCACAACGTGTGCAATGACGACCAGTTGCCGTGTCTGGGTGTCTGGTGCAGTATTCGAGAATCGGTGGGGGGAACGACATCAGCGAGGTGCAGCCTCCGCTGCCGCTCGGTTGGCGAGATACCAGTCAACTGTTGCGGCGAGCCCGTCTCGAAAATTCATCGCAGCTTTCCATCCGAGCAATTGTTCTGCTCGTGTTGCGTCGATACGTCTACGAGGTTGTCCGTCTGGCTTTGTGGCGTCCCACTGAAGAGTGCCCGTATATCCAACGACAGATGCAATGGTCTCTGCAGTTTCACGAATGGTGATTTCGCTATCAGACCCAAGGTTGATCGGCTCGGTGCCTTCGTGAGATTCTGCAGCGCGCACAATGGCTGCCGCTGCGTCTTCAACATAGAGATATTCGCGACTGGCAGAACCAGTGCCCCACACATCGATGTGATCTGCGCCAGATTCTTTTGCCTCAATGCATTTCTTGATAAGTGCCGGGATGACGTGTGATACGGACTCATGAAACTTGTCGCCAGGCCCATAGAGATTTGTTGGAATGAGATACGCAAATTTTTGGCCGTATTGAATTGCGTTCACCTGTGCATGGATCAGGTGAGCTTTCTTTGCAATTCCGTATGGAGCGTTGGTCTCTTCTGGGTACCCGTCCCACAACGATTCTTCTTTGAAGGGAACAGGAGTGAGTTTGGGGTACGAGCAGACAGTGCCAAGCAGAACAGTTTTTTCTGTGCCAGCTGCTCGAGTTGCTTCGATGATGTGAGTTCCCATCATCAGGTTGTCGAGATACAAAGGAGCAGGCGCAACTTGGTTGTAGCCGATGCCCCCAACGCGGGCAGCTAAATGAATGACATGAGTAGGAGAGTGGGCGGCCAACATCGCATCGGCTGCGCCAGGGACCGTGAGGTCATATTCATCATGGGTGGGAGCGACCACGCGAGCGCCTAGATCAGCCAATCGGGCCACCACGACCCGTCCGAGAAAGCCATTGCCCCCCGTGACCACCACACTGCGATTCGACCAAAATTCCGACATAGATGCCATAGTACGACTGGAACGGTCACAATGGAGGGGTGCGCATCGCCTACACCTTCGAACAATGCTGGCGCCGAGTCCCAGGTGGGACCGGAATCGCGGCTGTAGAAGTGGCTCGCGAACTGGCGTTGCGGTCTGACATAGAGGTCATCGGGGTGGCTGGTCGGCACCGTCGCCCGCCAACGGATGGGTTTGCTCCTCCGATTTCAGTGAACTCCCTGCCCATTGGCGGACCGCTTTTGTTTGAATCCTGGCTACGCCTTCGGTGGCCCAAAGTTGAATCGGTAGTCGACAATGCAGACCTTGTGCATTCCACCACCATCATTCCGCCAGCAACGTCATTGCCATTGGTTGTCACAATTCATGACTTGGCATTTTTGCGTCATCCTGATTTCTTCACTGCACGTGGCAACAAAGTATTTCGTCGCAGTCTTGACATCATTCGTGACAAGGCAGCAATGGTTTTGTGTTCTTCGCAAGTAACGCTTGATGATTGCCGAACAGCGGGAATTGGTGCCGACCGGTTACGTCTTGTGCCGCTTGGTGTGACTTCACAAACCATTACCGATGTAGATCGTGCACGAGTACGTGCCACCTATGACTTACCTGAACGTTTTGTCTTGTTTGTCGGAACTCTTGAGCCCCGAAAAAATCTTGCGCGTCTGATTGCAGCTCTTGATTCAATTCGAGGTGCTCCGCCATTAGTTGTTGTTGGTATGGCAGGGTGGGGAGACCACACGCCAGCAACCGCATACGACGTTCGGTTCACGGGGTTTGTACCGGCACACAATTTGCCTGCTCTATATGAAGCCTGCACGGTTTTTGCATTCCCTTCTATTTTGGAAGGGTACGGATTGCCGGTCATCGAGGCCATGGCTCATGGCGCGGCAGTCGTTACATCTCGAGGAACCTCAACCGAAGAAGTTGCCGGTGGTGCAGCAGTACTTGTTGATCCGCTCAGTGTTGAATCAATTGCAGCAGGTGTGTCTGAAGCGATAGCTAACGTTGATGAACTTCGTGCACGTGGCCTTGCGCGCGCTGCTGAAGTGACATGGTCGGCAACGGCTGAAGTCACAGTGAGTGCAGATAGAGACGTAATGGGAACTGCATCATGATTACTCGATATGCGGCGATGAATTTACTGTGGTGCGTAC
>CALPPK020000347.1 GCA_943325435.2 Bifidobacterium breve | reverse complement strand
TTTCCTATGAAGCACCAAGGGCATACGACGTCGGACCAGATTTCTACACGCATAGGTGACACGATAGGTGACATGAGTTCTTCTGGCGACACTGCAGCCACATTTTGCGCAACATTGGTCGACGAATGGGCGCGTCAAGGAATACGACATGCTGTGGTTGCTCCCGGTAGTCGGAGCACTCCTCTCGCGCTTGCCTTGGCCCTGAATGACTCTATTGAGGTTCATGTCTTTCATGACGAGCGCAGTGCTTCTTTTGCTGCCTTAGGAATTGGAACAGCATCTGGTGTTCCTGCAGTTCTGGTGTGCTCGTCTGGCACAGCAGGTACCCACTTTCATGGCGCAGTAGTAGAAGCACACCAGAGTGATGTTCCCATGATTGTCTGCACGGCAGATCGTCCACCAGAATTACGAGACGTAGCAGCAGCTCAAACTATTGATCAGACCCGATTATTTGGTTCCGCAGTTCGGTGGTTTCATGACCCTGGCGTTCCGTCTCGCGACGCAGCAATGACGTGGCGCTCGCTAGCTGCCCGTGCAGTGCAAGCAGCTGTCGGCATACATCCAGGTCCTGTGCATCTGAACCTTCCGTTCCGCGAGCCACTTACCGGTGATGTTGTCGACATGCCGCCTTCTCGTGAGAAGAAGTGGTCAGACGTAATCCACTTAGGAACATCAGAAACTCAAGATGTGTCGGAGATTGTCGATGCCATTAGTGGACGCAGAGGAATCATCATTGCTGGCAGGGGCGCTAGTCGAGAAGTGTTGTCTTTGGCGGATTCTCTTGGTTGGCCAATTTTTGCCGATGCGGTGAGCGGAGTTCGAGAACGAAACAGCGCAGTGGTTATTGGATTCGATGCCATTCTTCGTTCAGAAAAGTTTGCATCGTCTCATGTTCCAGAGGTTGTGTTGCGAGTAGGTGCACCACCTGCGTCAAAAGTCTTAGCTCAGTGGATTTCGAAAATTGATTGTCCTGTTCTCCAGATTCGCTCGTCGAGCATGGTGATTGATCCTGATCATAAAGTGAAGTACACGATCATTGGCGACGTTGACTCGGCCACTCGAACTCTCGCCACTGTTGTAACTACCTGCGATAAGACGTGGATGACTAATTGGTCGCAGGCTGAAGTTGCGGCTCAAGAAGCGATGTCGGTGTGGACGTCTGAGAACTTCAGCGAGCCGACTGTTGCCAGAACAGTCACATCGGCAATGACCGTTGGGTCGCACTTAGTTGTGTCTTCGTCTATGCCAATTCGAGATGTGGAGTGGTTCGGTACTGCAACGTCTGGGGTAACGGTGCATTCAAACCGCGGCACTAACGGCATTGATGGTGTAATCAGTACTGCGGTAGGTGTCGGTTTGGCTACCAAAGCTCGAGTAACTCTTCTCATTGGCGACATTGCCTGTCTTCATGATTCGAACGGTTTATGGGCATTGAATCGTCGTGATGTGGACCTGACCATCGTTGTCACTAATAACGATGGTGGCAGCATCTTTTCGTTTCTTCCCCAAGCTCGGATAGTCAGTAACTCAAATTTTGAACTTTTGTACGGAACTCCACACGGAGCTTCCTTCGAACATTTAGCAGCAACTCATGGCATTGCGTTTGAACGCGTCACAACTGTGAATGATCTTGCGTCGACATTGCAGCGTTCTGGTACTCGGCTTATAGAAGTGCCATGTGACCGCTCTGCCAATGTCTCTCAACACGAGGCTTTGCAGTCAGCGGTTATTGCCGCTGTGGAAGCTACGGCCTGATAATTGCCGAGAGCATGGCCTGAAACTTCGCTTGAGTCTCTGCTAATTCTGCGTACGGATCACTATCTGCAACAATTCCACCGCCTGCGAATAGTCGGGCAGTCCGCTTGTCGGTTGACATTTCAGCACATCGAATAGTCACGGCAAATATTCCGTCACCATTGGCGTCCATGTAACCAACTGCGCCTCCGTAGTACCCACGATTAAGGCCTTCAGTTTTTTCGATGAACGCCAAAGCTTCTATAGATGGATGTCCGCCTAATGCTGGCGTCGGACAGAGTGCTCGCACCAGAGGGAATACATGCGATGGCGGTTCTGTCAGTGCGCCTTCAATAGCGGTTCCGAGATGCTGAACATTTGCAACCGTTACTACTGATGGCTCTGCTTCCCAGTCGAGATATGAACAAAACGGCAACAAGGTGTCATGCACCATGTCGATGACAATTCTGTGTTCAATCTGATTCTTGGTGCTGGCTAACAATTCTTCAGCAAGGCGTTTATCCGCTTCTTGGTCTCCGGTACGAGGAGCGGTGCCTGCAAGTGGATGGCTTCGCACAGTAGATCCCTCTACTGACACCAAGAGTTCCGGAGATGCTCCGATGAGGTTGTTGACGCAATATCGGTAGCTAGAGCCGAAGGATGCGCGAAGACGAAGCAGGATGGCATGAACGTCTATTGGGTCGTCAGCATGCACTTCGATGTCGCGGGCAATGACTGCTTTCTGTATTGCTCCGGCTCGTACTACATCTCGTGCTTGCACGACTGCATCAAGATAATGACCGACAGCGGTCTTAGGTGCCACGCGATACGAGTTGCTGCTTGGGCGCGGTGGCGGAGAAGTGATGGCTGTAGTTATTGCTCGATGAAATTTCTCATCCGTAAGGTCTTCTTCTGTTTCGCCAACGAGAGTGACTGTTGGTTCCTGATTCTCAGTTTTTCGAAAAACAATTCGGGGCAATATGAACTCTGCGGGTTCTGTGGGTGAGAAAGGAACCAGTGCAAAGAGAACCGGACCATTATCTGCGTGGGTGGAATCTGAAAAATGGCTCGGCGTAAGTGAACGCAGGAAGGTCATCGCGTCTGCTTCGGGGACATTGCAAATGGCATCACGTCCAGCAACGCCGACGCCATCGCGCACGAAAAGAAAGCCATCGCCGCGACACACTGTGTTCAAATCAAATTGTTCATTCAGTGTTGCGGTTCGAAAAATCATGAGGCGTTACGAGTGCCAACCATCAATTGAGTGAGGCCGCCAGACAATTGAGTGTGCACTGCATCAGAGAAGCCAGCGCGTTGTAGTTGTGCCACTAGAACTGATCTGTCGGGCAGGTAC
>CALPPK020000346.1 GCA_943325435.2 Bifidobacterium breve | reverse complement strand
GCCCCACCTACGACAAGCGTGACATCACGCACCACTGATTTTTCCATGATGCGTGGCATTGGAATGAGGTCTGTAAGAACGTTTGGTACTGCGTTTGACATTCCCGTTACGCTACTACTGTGACATTCCTGAACATAAGTTTTCCCGGCTGGACCATTGTCACAACATGAGTTTTTCACCACGCATCATCGCCGCAATCGATATCGGCACCAACAGCATTCATATGGTTGTTGCAAAGGTAAGCCCATCAGGATTTGAAGTAATTACCCGCGAAAAAGATAATACGCGACTCGGCGAAGGTGGCGGCGACATGAAAATGTTGAGCCCCGAAGCTATTGAACGCGGAATTGCGGCCCTGCGTAATATGCGCAGAATCGCTGACGCACACAAAGCAAGTGTTTTTGCGGTTGCAACAAGCGCAGTTCGCGAAGCGAAGAACTCAGCTGATTTCGTCGACAGGGCAGCCAACGAAGCGGGAATTGAGATTGAAGTCATTTCGGGAGTCGAAGAAGCTCGCCTAATTCACTTAGGCGTTCTGCAGGCTCTCCCGCTATCCGACAAGCGTTCACTCCTTATTGATATCGGCGGCGGGTCAACCGAAGTCGTTATCTTCGACCACACGGAAGAACTGTTTGTTCGCAGTTTCAAAATTGGAGCCGTGCGCCTGACCAACCGATTCTTCCCTTTCACTTCGACACATCCTGCTTCAGTTCCCTCCTGTTCAAAATTCATTGCGTCCACAGTAGAACCCGTAAAACGAGAAGTTCTCAAACTCCGTCATGAAGTTGCAATCGTGTCGTCTGGAACCGGCGAGACACTTGCTCGAATGTGTTGGATGTTGTCGCACGACGAAACACCTCGATCAATGAACGGCGTCGTCTTTACTGCAGACGAACTACACGAAGTCACCAGGATGATTGCCTCGTCGACGCTTGAAGACCGGGCGAAGCTTGACGGCCTTGATGAAGATCGTGTCGACATCATTTTGGCAGGTGCACTTATTCTCGACACCTTGGCCAGTTCATTCGCCATCACATCATTCATGTATTGCGATTACGCCCTTCGAGAAGGCGTGCTACTTGATGCCGCACAGCGACTTGACCCAGAGGTCAACAACGACCTTCACAACGTTGCTATCCAAAGTGCCCGAAAGTTGGCTGAGCGATGCGACGATGACCCCTCCCACAGCCTCAACGTTTCCAGGCTTTCATGCATGCTCTTTGATGAGTTGTCACAGAAATACGAAATTGACCCGCATCATCGTTTGTACTTAGAAGCCGCTGCAGTGCTCGCCAATGTTGGCCTAGTCGTGTCACATGCACGTCATCATTTGCATACCTATTACATCGTGCGCAATGCAGATCTGGTTGGGTTCACTGATCACGAAATCGAGTTGATTGCTCAAATCGCTCGGTATCACAGAAAGAGTGAACCCAAACTTCAACATTCAGCTTTTGCTGCGCTGTCAGAAGACGATCAACATACAGTTCGAATGTTGTCGGCAATTTTACGAATTGCTATCGGACTAGACCGAACACACGATGGACGTACAACGTCAGTTTCCGTTACTCAGAAAAACAAGTCACTTCAACTAGTGATTGAGAGCGAAAAAGACGAAGACCTTGATCTGAACCTCTACGCAACACAACAACGCGTAGCCCTTCTGGCAGACGTCTTTCAATGCAACGTCACCGTTGCAATTTCTGACTAAGACGGAAGATTTGTCGTCGGCGGGGAAACAGTAGTTTTTGGAACCGTTGTCTTTGGTACAACAGTTGTTACAGGCGGAATAGTCGTCGTTTTGGGAACCGATGTTGAAGTCGTAGAAGACGTCGTCGTGGTGTAGTTCGGGTCTTTCTTATCCCATGGTGGAGTTACAGATCCATACTCTTCAGGTTCTTTCACGCCATCAAATACAAACACTCGATCGTTGTATTGCACCAATGCAGGAAAGTAATTCGAAATAAAGATAGGAATACGCACACAACCGTGAGATGCAGGTTCTTTCGGCACCATCATCGCACCATGAATTGCAATGCCGAAATTGAAATACACCGGGTTCCACATTGTGCCCAACTTGCTTTCACGCTGCCCGAGTTTGCGGTTATAGAAGTAATAGACACCCCCAGGCGTAATTGCTTCTCCGCATATTCCCATTTTGATAGGCACCGCGCCTTTGTTGCCCTCTTCGCCAGGGTCGACTGTCACTTCTTCACACCACTTCTCATTGGTGCCAGTGGAGATGTGGGTAACAAGCAGAAGTTGCTTACCTTTAAAGACAGCCATTACTTGTTCGGGTAGATACACCTCAACGTGAGTAGGTGATTTAGGTTGGCGACGAGGCGTAATAGTCACATCTCCACGCATCGATTCCCAGAGAACGGGTGTCACGAAATCAACAATGGTGTCACGTGTCATTTTTTGCACAAGTGCTTGAAATGCCCAGACCGCCATCATGGTGTCGCCGCCATAGAGGCCATCAATGCGGCCCGGATCAAAATTCAGATCTTTCAGACGCTGCTGTAAGCGACGAACGTCAGCGCCTTTCATGCCGTCACGAATTGTGCGAGTCAATGTGTAACACGTGATTGGCGCATCTGGCGGGCAGAACCCTGGCGTTGTAGCAGTCGTTGTAGTGGTCGTTGCAGGACTCTGATTGTTATTGGCGACAGCTACTCCGCTACCGACAATCACAAAAATCACCGATGTAATGATTGCTTGACGCCAGCGCACCCACCACGACTGGTGCACAGGTATTGCAAGTTCGGGCTCAAGGGGTTCAGACACAGCACCAAAACGCTACCAACGCATAGGGCCGGACTGCCTTCAGCCTAAACAACGGGTGAAATGCCTCGTATTTCACGGCGAAGCTGGCGAGCTTCCTTCAAAATCTTCAGGATTACAGAAGGAGACGACAGCGTAGAAACCCCCCGTGTACGGGGGAAGTAGTCGACCCCAAATTGAATAACTGAATAGCCAAATTTCTGAGCCTTCACCACCAGTTCGGCGTCAATAAAGGAACCTTCACTTTTCAGTTCAACATGGTCAAAAATACGAGTGCGACACAACTTGAAGGCAAAGTTGATATC
>CALPPK020000345.1 GCA_943325435.2 Bifidobacterium breve | reverse complement strand
TGCAGTAACCACTCCCTTTGCTGCAAGTTGTTCGCGCAGGAAAATAGTGGGGTGACCATCAGGTGAAATACCCGTGGCCCATAAATCTGCAATGGCTTCTTCCACTGGTTCCATGCCAGGCAATGTGGGTCGTGAATTCAACCCCATGATGCCTTGCAGATGAGCAACATCGCCATGGCCATGTGCACCTGCTTCCCACAATGCGTGCCTGCGATCATCACCAAAACTGTCAGTGAATGCTCCGGCCGTAGCGAGAGCCTCTACTTGTTTACGCGACAAAGCCGGAACACGTGCAACCAGTTCTTCAATTGACGTGTATGGCCGATGTACCGCGATCTCGCGGGCAAGTTCAGACCCAATTCCTCGCACAGAACCGATACCCAGTCGTACGGCCAAACCAGTTTCTGAATCACTACACACTTCAAGCGTTGCTTCATGACCCGATGCATTGATATCAGGAGTGCGCACCACAACGCCATGCCGCCGCGCATCACGCACCAATGTGTGTGGCGACCAAAAACCCATTGGTTGTGCATTCAGTAGCGCCGCACAAAAAACAGCTGGTTCATGCAACTTGATGTACGACGACGAATACACGAGATACGCAAAACTCACTGAGTGGCTTTCAGGAAATCCGTAATTGGCAAACGCTGCCATCTTCAGAAAAATCTCATCAGCGATTGCGTCAGTAATGCCGCGTTCTGCCATGCCCTGATACAGCCGCACCTTCAACCGCTCCATACGGGCCTGCGATCTCTTCGAACCCATGGCTTGACGCAGTTGATCAGCTTCACTTGCAGTGAAGCCTGCAACATCAATTGCCATTTGCATCAGTTGCTCTTGAAACAACGGCACGCCCAATGTCTTACCGAGAGAATTTTCTAACAGCGGATGCAGATACGTAATGGGTTCCAGTCCATTACGCCTGCGAATGTACGGATGCACCGACCCGCCTTGAATTGGCCCGGGGCGAATGAGTGCAATTTCCACAACCAAGTCATAAAAGCGACGTGGCTTCAACCGCGGCAATGTCGACATTTGCGCGCGCGACTCCACTTGGAACACGCCCACAGTGTCTGCGCGACACAACATGGAATACACATCGTCTTCTTGCGGAATAGTTGCAAGGTCAAGTTCATACCCACGATGTTCTGAAATAAGCGATACCGCATTTGAGAGTGCTGACAACATGCCAAGACCCAACAGGTCAAACTTCACCAGCCCTGCTGCAGCACAGTCGTCTTTGTCCCACTGCAACACACTGCGATTAGCCATGCGCCCCCACTCGACTGGACACACTTCAATAATGGGCCTGTCGCACATCACCATTCCGCCCGAGTGAATACCTAAGTGTCGTGGCATATGTTCCACTTCAGCGGCCATCTCTAATACCAAGTCGGGAATGTCATGGTCACGTTGGTTAGCAGTGATAGCAACAGTGCCCCACGCGTCGACCTGCTTGCTCCATAAATCTTGCTGATCAGCCCTATGTCCTAATGCGCGCGCCATGTCGCGCACTGCAGAACGTGAGCGATATGTAATGACATTGGCAACTTGTGCTGCATGGTGACGTCCGTGGCGGGCATACACATACTGAATTACTTCTTCTCGCCTGCCGCTTTCAATGTCGATATCAATATCGGGCGGACCATCACGTTCCGGCGATAAGAACCGTTCAAACAACAAACCAAGCGACACTGCATCGGCTTTTGTAATACCAAGAGAGAAACACACAGCACTGTTTGCCGCACTGCCGCGACCTTGACACATAATTCCTTGTTCGGTACAGAACCGCACAATGTCCCACACCACCAAGAAATAGCCAGCAAAGCCAAGCGTTTCAATGATTTCTAATTCATGGTCAATGGTGCGCCACGCACGCGCACGTAATGACAAGTCTTCACTTGATTCAGCTGGTTTCTCGCCGTACCGATGTTGTGCACCGCGCGCAACAAGCTGGCGCAAGTACGACATTTCTGTATGGCCATCAGGGCACGGAAACGGAGGCAGCTGTGGCGCCACCAATGACAAGTCGAAAGCAATCTCCTGTGCAAGCGTTGCCGTGCGTTCCACAACACCGGGGTAGCGAGCAAAGCGCCGTTGCTGTTCAACCCCAGAACGCAAGTACGCCGTAGCTGCGGCAGGCAAAAGATGATCAATGCTGTCGAGACCACACCTGTTACGCACTGCAGCCAACGCCGTTGCTAAACGATGTTGCGCCGGCACCGCGTACATGACGTTGTTGCTAGCAACACACTCAAGGTCAAGCATTGCTGCCAACTGCACCAACTGGTCATTACGCACTGCATCAATAGGGTCACCGTGATCCCACAGTTCCACCAATACATTGCGTTGCCCGAAGTGCTCGATTAACGAACGTAATGATCGTTCTGCTTCTGCTGGCCCATGCTGCACCAATGCCTGCACTACTGCGCTTGTGCGCCCCCCTGTGAGAACCAAACAATGATCACGCACTGTTTGCCCCACTGTGGGAAATGAAAACACGGGAGCCCCTTTACTGCCGGCAAGTTGCCCTTCACTAATTGCTCGTGCCATGCGCGCATACCCTGATGGCCCACGCGCCAACAACACAATGTCGCCAGCAGCACAATCAAGTTCCACTCCAAAAATAGTTGGCAAGTTCACTGCACGTGCTGCTTCTGCAAAACGCACGACACCGTATAAACCGTTGCGATCAGTAATGGCAAGTGCAGATAACCCGAGCGCAGCTGCCACCTCTGCTAATTCTTCAGGGTGTGCTGCACCTTCTAAGAAAGAAAAATTTGATGTGCAATGCAATTCTGCATACGGCACTGTGGGTTGCTGACGTGACAACACCGGTTCAAACGGTTGACGCGTTGCACTAAACGCGGGGCCATCACCACCTGCGTTCCAGCCCACTGAAGACGGCGCTCGACCATCAGACAGACGCGCTTCTAATTCGTGCCACGGCATCGCCGGATTGTTGAACCCCACCCCACAATTCTATACGAACATATGTTCGTATAGACACGGGTGCTACAAGCCCAGTAAGGCTTTCGTGGCGCGTAATCCGCCTAACAGGCCCACGTCGGCAATGGCCTCTGCCTC
>CALPPK020000344.1 GCA_943325435.2 Bifidobacterium breve | reverse complement strand
TAATCGTCAACATCGAAAAGTTCGGGAGCTAAGGCATAACAACGGTTATGTCCTTGGCATTTGGAGGGGTCTACGTGTACGCGCATCTCACAATACTAGGGAGTAAGTGACACAATCTCATAGATGGCGACACAAGATTTTCTACTACTTCTCCCTCCCTCTGAGGGAAAAGCCGAGACCGGCAATCAATCACGCCCGTGGACCCCTCAGTTGGGGGCTTTTGGTGCCGTACTTGAGACATCACGCGCTCAAATCGTCAATCAATTACGAAAAGACAAGGGCGGCACCCAAAAACTGCTCGGCGTAAGTGGGGCCCACTTAACTCGCGCGCAATCTTGCAATATGCAACTAATCGGTGCACCGTGTCTTCCTGCGTGGCAGCGATACACCGGAGTCGTGTGGGATCACTTAGACCTTTCATCTCTCACTGCAACACAGCGCAACGCATTCATAAAACGCATCATTGTTCCGTCAGGGTTGCTTGGTCTTGTACGTGCTGATGATCACGTCCCCGACTACCGATTAAAGATGGGGGCCCGTCTCGCGCCATTTGGCACGATGTCTAAATTCTGGAATGAAACAATCACTGATGCGTTAGTTGCTGTCGTAAAAAAGAGAGCGGTAGTCGATCTATTGCCAAATGAACACCGAGCGGCCATCAATTGGAACAAGCTTGACAACGTTGTCCGCGTTGACCTTGTGTCACATTCCGGAGCCGTTGTGGGTGGCCACAATGCCAAGGCAGCAAAGGGATTACTAGCCCGTCACCTTCTGGCATCAACCAATAGTGAAGTGCGACGTACCGTTGCGTCATTCAAACATCCTGAGTATTCAGCAAAGGTAACAACATGACAGATCTTTTTTCATTAGAGGGCAAGACCGCCATCATTACTGGCGGTAGTCGCGGCCTTGGTCGCGAAATGGCGTTGGCATTCGCAGAGCGCGGGGCAAACATTGTTGTTGCAAGTCGCAAAGTTGAAAACTGCGAGACAGTTGCAAACGAAGTTCGTGCATTAGGCAGACGTGCGCTTGCCATTGGTTATCACGCAGCATCGTGGGCTGATGCTGAAATGTTGGCAACCGCTGCAATCGCAGAGTTCGGGCACATAGACATTCTTGTGAACAATGCAGGTATGTCGCCGTTGTATTCCTCACTCGTGGAAGTCACGGAAGATTTGTACGACAAAGTTCTTGGCGTGAACTTGAAGGGGCCATTTCGTTTATCTGCACTCATCGGTACTCACATGACTACAAAGAATGCAGACGGCTCGGTGCGTGGCGGTTCCATTATCAATGTGTCATCTATTGCAAGCCAACGACCATCACCCAACGAAGTGATCTACGGTGCTGCGAAGGCCGCCGTTAACAACTTGACCATGGGACTTGCACGCACCTATGCGCCACATGTGCGAGTGAACTGCATCGTGCCTGGGCCATTCTTAACTGATATCTCAAAGGCGTGGGATATGGAACGTTTCAACAAGGCCGCGAAAACCGGGTACATGCTTCAGCGAGGTGGCGAGCCACATGAAATTGTTGGTGCTGCTCTGTACTTAGCTAGCAACGCAAGTAGCTACACAACAGGAACCTTGCTTCCTGTTGACGGCGGCCCGCAGTAATTACTTCAGTTTTTCACTGAAGAACGCAAGCACGCGTTGCACGCTGTCTTCATCACGCTGTTCAGTCAGCACGCTGTGGTCTTTCGGAGACTGCGACGGAATCTCTACCGCGATGAAGGCATCACCAATGAGCTTGCGTAATGAAGCGAACCGGTCGCCCACCAATTTGTCTTCTGTAAATCGCAATCCAAGAACCTGGCATCCGTCTTCGGCGCGTTGAGTAATAACTGCAGCATCATCAGGCGACAAGTTGAGATCAGCACCACGCGCTTTACCCACTGCGAATGGAAGAGATGGTTGTGCCAGAACTGGAGCAACCATGATGTCGTCCACCATCATGCCAAGCGCGAAACCACCCGAGAAACACATACCGACAGCGCCAACACCTTTGCCACCAATTTCATTGTGAAGCGAACGCGCTAATGCACGCAACCACGAGATAACTGGTGAGGTTTTCTGAAGGGCCAAGGTGGTGAATTCTTTTGAAATGCACACCTTCAACATTGACGATGCCACGTATTTCCCATCAACTTTGCGGCCAGGAGTACCCACTAGGTCTGGCATCACAACTGTGAACCCAGCATTCACAACATCGTTTGCGAAACGTTCAACTGCTGGGGTTATGCCTGGAATTTCGTGAACAACAATGACGACTGGTCCAGTCCCCTTGCGGTACGTATCACGAGTCAACGACGCAGAGGTAAAAGAACCCTTTGCCCAACCTTCTAAAACAGACATATCTACTTCCCTGTTAATGCTGCGAGCGCAGCTTCCGCCAATGTTTCTGTTCCCAATTTCATTGGTTCAAGATCAATATCTTGGTCGCCCATTGCCCCGTGAAGATACCGCGCGTACACACCGTCAGAAATAACTGCCAATCGGAAACTGGAGAATGCTTTGTAATACCCGATGTTTGAAACATCACGACCAGTACGTGTTGCATAGCGTTGAACCAAATGATCAAACGTGCACGAACCCGGATGTCCGGACGGGTCATTATGTCGCAACATCGGAACACCAGGGTCGGTCCAGTAGATACCGACATAACCAAGATCCGCCAATGGGTCACCCAATGTGCACAATTCCCAATCGAGCACAGCTGTTATTTTCCCTGTTGAAATATCTGTCAGACAGTTTCCAAAGCGATAATCACCATGAGCGATTGAAACACCATGTTGCACGGGAATGTTTTCGGCCAACAAACGTGCCACTTCTTCCACTGCCGGAAGTTCGCGAGTTTTTGAATTAGCCCACTGTGTGCTCCAACGCTTCACCTGACGCTCCACATATCCTTCGCGCTTGGCGAGGTCACCAAGTCCAACGGCATCAATATCAACTGCATGTAAATCAGCCAAGACATCAATCAGGTTTTCGGCTGCAGTAGTACGTAATGCTTCAGGCAATAACAGACCTTTGTCTGGGCTATCCAGAACTACGCCACCAACAAAAGCCATCACATAAAAAGGCGCACC
>CALPPK020000343.1 GCA_943325435.2 Bifidobacterium breve | reverse complement strand
CCAGTATCCGTGGGGCAGAGCCCCATTTAGGGCGATAGGATTTTTCTTCGTGCGATCCATTGTTATGTACATCACCCTCGTCTTGAACGTGGTCTCTATGTTGTCTCTCATTGTGGGCGTCTTGCTCCACAGCGGACAGGGTGGAGGGCTATCAGACATGTTTGGTGGAGCCAGTGGAGCCGCGCTCGGTTCTGCAGCTGCTGAACGCAACCTCAATCGCATTACGACAGTCTTTGCGACAATCTGGTTGTTCACAGTCATTGCGCTGTCGTTCTTGCTGAATTAGCTCGTCCGATTCTTAGATCAATCTAGGTATCCTGACACCCACGTCGAAGTGGCGAAATAGGCAGACGCACCGGCTTAAGGGGCCGGCGCCCGCAAGGGCGTGGGGGTTCAAGTCCCCCCTTCGACACCAAGTTAAAAAGCGGCGCTTCGGCGCCGCTTTTCTTTTGTCTTAGTTCAAGTAGTCCGACAAGCGGGCAACTGTGAGTCCTTGGGCCTTCAATCGCTTTTCTAACTGTCTGATGCTTTGTGCAAGAGACCCGACGTAATGGGCAATCACGATGTTTCCTGGATGAATTTTCCCGTCCCAAGTGGTGATGGTTTTGCCATTCAAACTGACAGTCCAGAGAACCACATGCGAGATGCCACACGCTGCAGCTGCCTGGAGGGTACGTTTGTCCCATGAACCATACGGCGGTCTGAAATACCCGGTTGTTGAACCAAATTTTTCTTTTATTCTGCGTTCACCCTCACAGATTTCTTTCTTTTGCTTTTCGAAAGAGAGTCCTTTCAGTGCGATGTGGCGCGCAGTATGTGTGGCGATGTCATTACGCGATCCCAAACTTGAAAACCAACTTGCGAACGTGCCAATTTTGGTCGGCAATATGAAACTGGTGAGTGGCCATTGCAATCGTTCCAATTCTGTTGCAGCATCTGCAGGTTTGTCTGCACCGTCATCGATTGTTAAGAAGACAACCTTGTCCATTGTGTCAATTTTGTACAGCACCTTGGCCTGGGGCAGTTCTGTGGCCGAAAGCGAATGTGGACCGAGTGAGATAACCGACCCTAGAACGATTGAAGCAATGAAAACACGACGAATCATGAACGACACTTTAGGCCATAGGGCGAAGATGTTTCTTAACTGATACAAAGTAGAGCGCAAGAAGAAGCATAAGAGCGCCAGCACCTGAGAATGTCAACGGGGCATTGTCGATCTTGCGAGCGATGACTCCGACAAGAAGAGCAGCCGTGGGTGCGAGCCCACTCATGAGAAGCGAGTGAAAAGCCATGACTCTTCCCATCACTTGTGGAGGAGTGTTGTTCTGGATGAGTGTTTGACTGAGATTCATATAGAAGCCACCTCCCATTCCCCAAGCGAAGAGAAAGAACCCCATTCCAACGAGTGAAGTGGACTGACCCAGAAGAATTTGAATACTTCCGCCCCAACATAAGCCACACATGAACCAGAGACCCTTGCGAATCATCTTGTGGTTGAAGCGCATGATGAGGGTTGATGTAAGGAGTTGCCCAACACCAAGCATCGCAAACAAGATGGTGGTTTGGCTACCTGAAGCCCCTGCTTGTTCTTTGGCTATCTGAGGTCCGAGCACAATCCATGGCGCCATCATGAAGACAACGGACCCAGCTAGCAAGACAAAGAAGGAACGCACTGCAGCATCTCCTTGAATGAATGAGAGGCCTCCGAAAATCTCCTGCCGTAGTTTTCTACGCTGATCGTTTTGGCTTGGAGGAAGTCGTAACGGAATGAGTGTGAGAAACCCAAGCGCGTACAGCACTGCCTGCAGCCAGAACGCCCCTTCGATACCCCATTGACTGATAGCCGGACCTGCTGCGATGGGGCCGATGATTAATCCGAAGTTGTTGCCAATCGTGCTGATGGCAATTGCTCCAACCAACTTGTTGCTCGGTACGAGAGTGGGCACGATGGCTGAACGTACAGGTGTACCCAGGGCAATGAAGATTCCCGAGATGAATGACCCGACGATTGCCCAACGAATTGTCATGAGGTCCAACGTGACCATTGCAGCGATAGCAATGGTGATGGCAAGTGCACCAATTTGACTCACCATCAGAATCACACGACGGTTCATGTGGTCGCTCATGACGCCGACTGGAAGGGATATCAGTAGTGCGGGCACCCCCATTACGAAGAGGATGAATCCGCTGATGTCGGATTTCGCGCCTAGGCCTAAAGCCATCCAAACAAATGCAAATCTCTGAGTGCTCTGCACCAAAATGAATACGAAGCTATTGAGCCATAGCAACCGGAAAGGTTTAATGCGAAGCAGATCAACTGGTCTGATTGCTTCATTTACACTCACATTGTTAATGGTGTCAGGTTGCTAACTGAAATGGGTTACTGAAGGCACGAATACAACGAATCAATGAGTGCTCTGTTGCGTGGGTTTTGCCAACGTGGACCCATTTGATTCATAACATACCCAAAACCGACTTTTGCCTTCGGATCACAGAAGCCAACAGATCCGCCTGCTCCAAAGTGGCCGAATGACTCCGGGTTTGGACCAAAACCGCGCTCCGGAATTGGTAATTGAAATCCATGTGCGAAACGGGATGTCCTGTGAAGAATTCTGTCATCCCCATTTGATACTTCCGATGAAGCGGTACTGAGAATTTCTCTTGGAAGTAGTGAAACGTTGTTGTGTGTGCCACCGTGGGCTAGTGACGTGTACAAGCTTGAGATTGCCCGTGCCGACGCATGAACGTTCGTGCTTGGCATTTCAGCTAGCCGCCATGGTTCACTGTTCACTACTCCTGCACCTGACAGTCCGGACGGGTTGTAGTAGGTATTGAATTGAAGGAGTTGTTCTTCGTTCAGTCCCGCTGGTTCCTGCTCTGGGAATGGATCATTGGGCCATTCGTAGTCGGCGATGCGCGAATGCAGTTCAACTGGGGTACCAAGGTAAATCTCAACCTGTAGCGGTCCGGCAATGTATTCAGATATGAGTCTTCCTACGGATTTACCTGTGGCGCGACGCAACATTTCACCAACCAGAAATCCATACGTGTTGACGTGGTATCCGTGTTCGGTGCCGGGTGTCCACCATGGTT
>CALPPK020000342.1 GCA_943325435.2 Bifidobacterium breve | reverse complement strand
TAGAAGTAGCTCAAAATCGAAGCCATCGGTGAACCATCTTTTGTGGTCCAGCAAAACGTCAGTTCCTTTTGCTGTGACAGCATCAAGGTCTCGGTTTCAGGATCGAGTCCGTAAACGGTGACGTCTTCGTAATTGGTGATCAGTTTGTCTGCCATATTCCCTCTTATTGATAATGGTGTACTTAAATTAGTTGAGTTAAGCCTTGTCGCGTAAGTCGAAATGAGCGGCGTGTGCCGAATGCCCTCCGTCAACCATCAGCGTGGTGCCAGTAATAAACGAGGCCGCTGGCGAGGCCAAGAAGAAGAATGCTTCGGCGAGTTCGTGTGGCTGACCCCAGCGCCGCAACGGAATACGTTTCGCCATTTCATCCATTGCCCCAGGAAGGCCCTTCAGCCGTTCAGTGATTCCTGTTTCTACCGGACCAGGTGCAACACCATTAACGCGAATGCCATAGACCCCAAGGTCAACCGCAGCGGCACGCACGAGGTTGAACACGGCTGCTTTAGAAGCGTTATAGGCATAGTTGCCTGGGTCACCACGGAGTCCAGAGGTAGAGGCTGTTGCCAAAATGACCCCGGTTCCGTTCTTCTTCATCACTTCTGCCGCATGGCGGATGCCATGCACTACCCCGGTGACGTTGACGGCCATGATGCGTTCGAACTTCTCCACTGCGCCCGGATCTTCCCAAGGCAGAGTTCCGACCATTCCTGCGTTCAACACAGAAACAGAGAGTCCGCCAAAATGCTTCACAGCGGCTTCAACCAACGCTGCGTTGTGGTCTCCGGCCGACACATCGCCTGGCAGGGCGAGAAATGACTGAGCATCTGGTGACGCTTCAACCCATTTCAAGCTTTCGGCAGACAGGTCATTAACAACCACCCGATAGCCCCGTGAGGCGAATAACTCGGCTGTGGCGCGACCGATTCCCGAACCGGCGCCTGTAACAATTGCGACTTCGCTACGACTCATACTCTTACCCTATGCTGGGACACATAGTCATCTAGTACTGGGGGAAATCATGGATCTTGGATTGCGTGGAAAAAAGGCAATCGTTACTGGCGGCAAGCGTGGACTCGGTTTTGCAATCGCAACATTGTTGGCCAAGGAAGGCGCAGATATTGCAATTTGTGCCCGCGGAGACGTCAGTGAGTCTGTCGCTGCTCTCTCAGCCCATGGCACCAAGGTTGTAGGTGCAGGCATCGACGCTGCAAATGGCGAAGAGTACAAAGCATGGCTCAAAACTGCTAGCGAGCAACTTGGCGGTTGTGACATTTTCGTTCACAACATGTCGGGTGCTTCTGGTCGCGGTGAAGAACAATGGACCAAGAACCTCGACCTCGACGTTTTAGGACTCGTACGCGCACAAGAAGTGTTGGCACCAATCATGGAAGCAGGCGGCGGTGGATCCATCGTCTGCTTGTCCACCATCGCTGCCCAAGAAGAATTTGCTGGACCCGGAAGTTTCGGACCAATGAAGGCTGCCATGACCGCATACGCAAACAACTTGGCGCAATCACTTGCCGGCAAGAACATTCGCGTCAACATCGTCTCTCCAGGACCCGTTTATTTCGACGGTGGCAACTGGGACACCATCAAGACCCACATGGAAGACTTCTACAAGGCAACGGTTGCAAAGATGCCTATTAAGCGTCTCGGCGAGCCACAAGAAGTTGCCAACGTTGTCGCTTTCCTCGCATCACCTGCAGCGAGCTTGGTCACCGGTAGCAACGTCACCGTTGACGGCGGATACACAAAGCGCATCAAGTTCTAGACCATGAAAGCTGGTCTCGTTACAGGTCATCGCACCTTCACCATTGTTGATGTACCAGAACCAGTTGTTTCAGAGGGCAAAGCTGTAGTCCATGTAGATAGTTGCGGTATTTGCGGCACCGATCTGCACGGTTTTCTTTCACATGACCCTTACAACCCAGCCATTTGTGGACACGAATTCTCTGGCACAGTTGCTGGCGTTTCGAAAGAAATTCGCCACATCAGTGAGGGTGACCGAGTTGTGTGTGGAATTGCCCCATCTTGTGGGCGCTGCCCGCAGTGCTTAGGTGGTCAAAACGGCTATTGCATGTATGCGTTTTTAGGAATGATTGGCCGAGATCCGCTTGCTCCACCCCATGGAGGTTTTGCCCCGCGCATTGCACTCGATGCGATGCGTTTAGTGAAAACAAATGGCGCTCTCACTACGTCGCAGGCATCGATTGTTGAACCAGCAACTGTTGCTTACCACGCCGTGATGCGCTCCTTACCGCGACCCGATCAAGAAGTCGTAGTGCAAGGGTGCGGCCCAATTGGTTTGCTCACGTTGCAAGCAGCCAATGCTGCAGGAGCCGGACGTGTTATCGCTATCGAGCCAAATGCACTGCGAAGAGAAAAGGCACTCGCCGTCGGAGCACACGAAGCAATCACTCCGGAGGAAGCTAAAGAACGGTTCGGGTCTGCGGGAGCCGATCTCATTTTTGAATGTGCTGGAATTCCTCCCACTATCCAGTCGGCTGTCGACATGATTCGTAGAGGCGGAGTGGTCAACTTGGTTGGGCTAGCCAGTGGTACTGCAACTATTAATCCACATACCTGGTTGCTGAAAGAAGCAACTGTCATTTCGTCTCTCGGGTATATGCATCATGAGTTTTCCGATGTAATGAACCTCATCGCAGACGGACGCATCTTGGTTGATCCTCTACACGACAAAACCGTCTCATTAGATGAACTACCAGCAGCTATTGAAGCTCTTGCAGATGATCCCTCTAGCGCAGTAAAGATATTGGTCGACCCAAACGCATAGTTTCAACCACCAACTGTTGTTGAACTGACATCTACTCCACATGCGCTAAAAATAGGGCTGAAGGCCTTCTGTAGATCATCTACGTTTGTCTGAGTTTGCGAAACTATCTGAGCCTTTTCGCCCAAGCATCTTGCGACTTCATTTGTGACTTCAATGCCCAATGACTCTGCAATGGTGAGACCTAAGGAGATGTTCTCGCTGATTGGTGAAGGATCGAGGTTTGTGCGGTCGTTCGTAGGAGCAAGAAGTGATGTCGAGGTGGGAATCACTTCGACGACGCTGTCGGGAGGAGCAACATTGTCCTT
>CALPPK020000341.1 GCA_943325435.2 Bifidobacterium breve | reverse complement strand
GCGCACAGAAGAGCGCATGCAGAAGTTCATGGAATTCAATGAATACCTTGCGTATCACGTGAATGACCACAAAGAGAATCCTCGCGAAGATCTCATTTCGTTCTTGTTGAACGCTGAGATCTTTGGCGAAAAGTTGTCGCTTGAACATGCAGTCGGAACAGTCATTCTGTTGTTGATTGCTGGAATCGACACAACATGGAGCGGTATCGGTTCATCGTTGTGGCATCTTGCAACCAACTCAGTTGACCGTCGTCGTTTGGTGGAAAACCCAGACATGATTCCTACAGCTGTTGAAGAATTTCTTCGCGCATATGCGCCTGTCACCATGGCACGCGTTGTGAAAGAAGACATGGAGTTCCACGGTGTACAGATGAAGAAAGAAGATTGGGTTCTTCTTCCTTTCCCTGCTGCAAACCGTGACGACAAGCAATTTGCAAACGCACACGAAGTTGTAATCGACCGCGAAGAGAACCGCCATGCCGCATTTGGTCTTGGTATTCATCGTTGCCTTGGTTCAAACCTTGCCCGTTTGGAAATGAATGTCGCAGTTGAAGTGTTCCTTAAGCGCTTCCCAGACTTCTCAGTCGATGCAAATGAAATGGTCACGTGGAGCACGGGTCAAGTACGAGGACCTCGTACTTTGCCATTCGTGGTCAACGCACGCGCATAACAACGCATTCCTCTCACCGACACAGTCCGCTCGTAAGATGGCGGGACCATGTCAGATCAACTATTTAGCTCTTCAGGTAACAGCACGCCGCTGAACCCTGACCAACAAGAGGCTGTGTATCACCCTGGTGGTCCGCTACTTGTTGTTGCTGGTGCTGGCTCTGGCAAAACCCGCGTTCTTACGCAGCGCATTGCATGGCTGATTTCGCAAGGTACATCGCCGTTCGCCATTTTGGCCATCACATTTACCAATAAGGCCGCTGAAGAAATGCGACATCGCGTCGCTGACTTGGTTGGCCCAACTGCGCGCTCAATGTGGGTCACCACATTTCATAAAGCATGTGTTCGAATGTTGCGCCAACACGCTGAACTGATTGGGTACCCAAAACAGTTCACTATTTATGATTCGCAAGATTCAAAGCGACTCGTTGGTTACGTCATTCGTGACATGGGCCTTGATGCCAAAAAGTTCCCAGCTAATGCAGCTCAATCACGTATCAGTTTGTGGAAGAACGAGTTAATCACGCCGGCCGTTGCTTTTGACACTGCAGAACATATCTCTGCGCGCCGCAATGCCGAGATTTATCGCGAGTATCAAGCGCGTCTCATTCGTGCTGGCGCAATGGACTTTGATGATTTGTTAGTCAATGTTGTGCGTCTATTCGAGGCCCACCCCGAAGTTCTGCGTCAGTACCAAGAACGCTTTCAACACATTCTCATCGACGAATACCAGGACACAAACCAAGCGCAGAACCGCATTGTTCTGATGCTTGGTGCTTTGCATCACAACGTCTGTGTGGTGGGCGACAGCGACCAGAGCATTTACAAATTCCGCGGTGCTGACTTGCGCAATATCGACCAATTTGAAAGTGCATTCGGTGAGGCAACAGTTGTTGTGCTTGCACAGAACTATCGAAGCACCCAAACAATTCTCACCGCCGCCAATGCAGTTATTTCGCAAAACGTTGGCCGGCGTCCGAAAGATTTGTGGACATCAGCTGGTGATGGTGAGCGAATCGTTCGCTACTTCGCAGAAAACGAATATGACGAAGCTGCATGGGTTTCTTCCACAGCACAAGACATTCATACGAAAGAAAAGCGCGCATGGGGCGATATCGCCATCATGTATCGCACTAACGCGCAGAGCCGTGCCATTGAAGAATCAATGATGCGCTCTGGTATTCCGTACAAGGTTGTTGGTGGTACAAAGTTTTACGAACGTCGTGAAGTGAAAGATGCCATTGCCTATTTGAAGGCCGGCGCGAACCCGCTTGATGAAATCAGCATCAAGCGAGTGTTGAATGTTCCAAAGCGCGGCATTGGCGATACCAGCATCGGAAAGATTGACCTGTTCGCTACTGCTAACGGCATTTCTTTCATTGATGCAATGCGCCGCGCAAGTGAAGCAGGTGTATCTGGTGGAGCAATCAAGGGAATCGCCATGTTTGTCACCTTGGTTGACGAAATGAATGCTGCACTTGCAGACGGACCATCAGCTTTGTTAGAAGTCGCTATGAACAACAGCGGTTACATCACTGAACTTGAGCAAGAAGCCACAGTGGAAGCTGCTGGGCGCCTTGAAAACATCTCGGAACTCATTGGTTCAGCTGCAGAATTCACTCAGGTCGAAGAGTTCCTTGAACAAGTTGCGCTTGTCGCAGACACAGACGATCTTGATGCCGAGAATCACATTGTGCTGATGACTTTGCACTCAGCAAAAGGTCTTGAATATCCGGTTGTTTTCTTAGTTGGTTGTGAAGAAGGAATTTTCCCGCATAACCGTGCGTTACTAGACCCAGCAGAACTTGAAGAAGAGCGTCGTCTTGCATATGTGGGTCTCACACGTGCGCGCGAACGTTTGTTGGTGTCTCATGCATGGCAACGCATGTTGTTCGGACAATCGCAGTACAACCCGCCATCGCGATTCTTGGCTGAAGTACCGGCTGAACTATTCGACCGTCAGGGCAATGTTGATTCAGGTTCTGATCATGGGCGCGTTTTTGGTCGCACATCCACTGATTGGAACGATGCAGAACTTCCGGCATATAAACGGCGCAACGAGGATGACGATGATTCGTTTGGTCGCTCGTATGGTCGCCGCGCCGAACGTGCAGTGAAACCTGCAGCAGAGCCTCGCAATACAGATCATCTTGTAGGGCTCAAGCCTGGTGATGACGTCATACATTCGGTATTCGGTGAAGGTGTTGTTATCGAGATCAAGGGCACTGGCGACAAGACTGAAGTCACCGTCCGGTTCCGCGATAAGGGCACCAAACACTTGGCCCTTGCGTGGGCTCCGCTTACAAAACTTTAGTGAAGTTCTTTTCTGAGGGCTACGAGTAGTAGAAATAGTGTCATGAAGGCAGCAATCCTTATCGAAAGTCTCACTGGCAACACGTGGAAGGCGGGCGAACTCATCGCAGCCAATCTG
>CALPPK020000340.1 GCA_943325435.2 Bifidobacterium breve | reverse complement strand
ATCAGTGCCACTTATTTACAAGTACTACAAGAACCGTGAAGGCTTGTTGACCGAAGTTCTCAGCGAACTATACGACGGCGATAGTTACGAAAAGTTGGCTGCGTATGTCGAAATATTTGAACAAATGGAGTCGCCAACTATCGACGACATTGCGATTCTCTTTGCGACTGTTCAACAAGGCTTTCGAAGTTTGGATCGTTGGAAGAGATTGCAGATCTTGGCTGCATCGGCTGAGATTCCCGAACTGCGCACTCGGCTAGCCGCTATTCATCTTGAACAACAACAACGTGTAGTTGATTTCCTTGAGATGGCTATTCGCGCAGTGGCATCAAAAAATCCTGGGTCAACTGATGAGTCAATTTCTGCTGCGGTCGCTCTTGCTCCGCCTTTGGCGTCGCTGATAATGACTCAATCATTTGGCTCTGTTTTGGATGATCTTGTTGATTACGAAGACAGAGAAGCTGCTGCTGAAGATATGAAGGTCCTCCTTCGTCTAATAATTAATGCTGTCCTGACAGCAGGGAAAAAGTCGTCGTAGACTCTCCCTATGGAAGTTGAAATGATTGTTGAGATTCCGCAAGGATCTCGGAATAAGTACGAAATGGATCATGAGACCGGAGACATCTGGCTTGATCGCACATTGTTTACAGCGACGCAGTATCCGCTTGATTATGGTTTCTTTCCTGGCACCCACGGTGAAGATGGTGACCCACTTGATGCCTTGGTATGGCTGAGCCAACCAACATTCCCCGGTTGCCATGTGTGGGTGCGCCCAGTTGCAGTGTTCTGGATGACTGATGAAAAAGGACCCGATGCGAAAGTGTTGTGCGTGTCGTCGCATGACTCACGTATGAATCAATACGTCGACATTGGTGATTTGCCCGAGCACTTGCTCGACGAAGTGGGCAACTTCTTTGAGGTGTACAAACTTCTTGAGCCGAACAAAGACACCACCGTGAAGGGCTGGGAAGGCCGCCAGGCTGCTGAAACAGAAATCCTCGCCGCCATCGAACGACTGGCTCATCTCAACCATTAATGGGCTCGTCGCTCTGGCGACTTTTTTGTGACTACCGTCACGCCTATGTGTCGTTCTGTGGAAAAAGTCCTCAGCAAACCCTTACGGGCGTTGAAGCCTGTGGATATCCCCCAATTTTCACAATCGCACCTTTAGTGTTCGCAATGCGGACCAAGTGCCGCAGAATTGGGGAAACCTTATGTACACACTCGGAGCCTTGCTCCTATCAGCCCTCCTTCTCGGTGCCGTCATTTCGGTCATCGAGTCGGTATTGCAAGTTGTCGGCGCTCATGGCGCCATCAGCAAGTTGCCAATTATCGGAGCGCATCTTTCACTCATCATCGCCATCGGCATGGTGTGGTTGTTAGACATGAATCCGATCGCAGGTTGGGGAGTCTCATTCTCAGATGAATGGATGACCTACGTCGCCAATGGCGCCATAATTCTCGGAATGATTCCGGTGAAAGATGCAGTTATCAACATGGTGAACAAGGGTCTTCGCGCCTAAGTTCTCGCCAGATATTTCAGCTGCGGGCTGTCGGTTCATTCGGACCGGCGGCCCGTTTGCATTTCTGGGTTTAGGACCGTGACGTACCGCGGAAAATCCGCAGTAATCCGATGCAACCAGCTGCACAGACTGCGAACCCAATGATGCGTGCTCCGATTCCAATGTGAAGTGACATCAGCCAACCGCCAGCAAAAACTGAAGCGATGTGCAGCACAGTAAAAATGCCACGCGAACCAGAAGTTTTTGGTCTACGGAAAACTGCAAATAACGAAATGACACCCAACACGACAATCACCAACATGATGACTGCAGCAAGAATTGCAAGGCTTTCCATAGCCGAAGAGTAGACCAGAAATGAGTTACTGAGAAGCAGAGTTATCGATCAGCCAAAAGCTGACGAGACCTGCTGGTTGGTCATTCAAACTCACTGAGATATCAACTTGCCCAGCATGAGGGAACCCGATGCCACGGAGCGGCAATGCGAAGGGAAAGAACAAACCTTCGCCAGGGTGACGTTCTGCATCGACATTGAACTCAAAATCGATTCGAGCGATCTCTTCAGCGGTATCAGGAAAGCGAATGATGACGCGACCATGATGAGCGGTGCCAACTCGGTGAGGTTGCACATAAACCGACATTGCGATGTATGAATCAACTTCTGATGGAAAACCAGAATGAAGAGCAATACGTGTCACGCCACTACTGACAATGTTCAGCATTCCTTCGCGAACATTGGCGAAGTCGCACAAAGTCAATGTGGTGAGATCAAGTCCTGAGTCTGCAAGTGGGTCGGGATTCATGCCCCGTACGGTACCGACTAGTTGGCAGGGACAATCACGACAGGCACTTTGGCATGGCGTGAGACATAATCAGCCACGGAACCAAGCAGAAGCCCAAGAACTGCGCCGTGTCCGCGAGCGCCCACAACGATGAGGTCAGACTTCAGACCAAGAAGCGCATTGCGTGGGTCATTGTTTTCAAAATGTGTGTTTACAGTGATGTCACGACCCGCTGCAGCTTTAGCAATGCGCTTGTTTTCGGTATCAAGAATTGTGCGAGCACCGGTGTCATCGAATGTGTATGACATTGCCATTTCGACAGGAACAATGACAGGGCTCCATGCTGAAACAAGTGTGACTGTGTCGCCAGCATGTGCATATGCAACTGCCCAGTCGACTGCTTTTTCAGAGTTGGGCGAACCATCAACTCCGACAATGATCTGACGTTTTTGTGGTGTGTGATTACTCATACATTCATGTTAGGACACACTTCAACAGAAAATTACCGTTGAAAAAACTATGTTTTGTTAGGCAAAACTAATGTTAGGTAGAACTAATGCAAACTGTTAGTGGTGTTCATGCTCATGTGTGTGATGAACATACGTGCGATCTGATGTTGCGAATCGTGTGATGTACACAATGATGAAGACAACAGTGGTGATGAGTGTGATTGTTGGTCCTGGCGCAAGGTTTGCATGATACGACACAATGAAACCGGCAAGAACTTCCGTTAACCCAATAGCAACCGCTGCCCGCGTAATGGAACCGACTCGGTTAAAGAACAATCGGGCAGTTGATGTTGGGGT
>CALPPK020000339.1 GCA_943325435.2 Bifidobacterium breve | reverse complement strand
GGCCGGATACAACCTCGCTGTGTACTTGCATGAGCGTGGAGTTCGTGAAGATGACATGGTCACGGTTGCTGTTCCGAACAGCATTGATTTCTTCATCGCCTACATCGCAGCGTGGCGTCTAGGGGCAACGCCACAACCCATCTCGTCACGACTTCCGCAACGAGAGCTGGACGCAATCATTGATCTGGCTAACTCATCAGCGGTTATCGGGGTCGAAGAAGGCTCAGTGGCTGGCCGCGTATGCGTGCCAACCGGTTTCCGTGCACCAGATGCTGATGCGTCTCATCTTTCGTATGTCGTGTCGAAGGCATGGAAGGCTCCAACATCTGGCGGAAGCACTGGTCGGCCGAAACTGATTGTCTCGGGGGACCCAGCAGCGCTTGACCCAGATCTGCCCATCCCGCTGTTGATGCAGAAGGGTGGTTGCCTAGTCATGCCAGGGCCGCTGTATCACAACGGTCCGGCCGTATGGAGCTGCCAAGCATGGCTGAATGGTTTACACGTTGTGTTGCTTCCACGCTTTGATGCAACAGGGACATTGGAAGCAATTCAAAAGTACAAAGGCACTGTGTTGTACATGGTGCCCACCATGATGAAGCGCATCACACGATTGCCAGAAGAAGAACGACTTTCGTATGACCTTTCTAGTTTGCAAGTGGTGTGGCATCTTGCTGAACCGTGTCCTGAATGGTTAAAGCAAGAGTGGATTGATTGGTTGGGTGCAGAGCGAATTTTCGAACTGTACGCGGGCACCGAAGCACAAACCGCAACTGTGATCACTGGCCACGAATGGTTAGCTCATCGTGGCTCTGTGGGTAAAACAGTTCCGGGCACAGTGAAAATCACAAATGAAGATGGTGCAGAACTTCCAGTAGGCGAGATGGGCGAAGTGTGGATGCGTAGTTTGCGCGAAACACCCACATACAAATACGTGGGTGCCACTGCCCGCACGTTAGAAGGCGGATGGGAATCACTCGGCGACATGGGGTATCTCGATGCTGAGGGGTATCTGTACTTAGGTGACCGCGCAGCAGACATGATTCTGTCTGGCGGCGCAAACATTTACCCAGCAGAAATTGAATCGGCGATACAGGAACACCCCGCAATCAAGTCGTGCGCTGTTATTGGGTTCCCTGATGAAGACAAGGGCAATGTGATTCACGCAATTGTGGAAGCAGACCCATCTGAAATCAGCGAAGCAGATTTGAAGACGTTCCTGGGTGAGCGGTTAGTCATATACAAGGTGCCACGCACGTTTGAATATGTAGATTTCGCTCTACGAGATGATGCCGGCAAGGTGCGCAGGTCAGCACTACGTGCCGAACGTTTACCTAAGCAGTAACTGCCTTCGCTATAGGCGTATGCTCAGATTCCATGAGTGAGCCGAAACGAAAGAGAAGCGATGGTCTTGAAACCATTGATCGCATCGTTTCGTTTGCAGCTGCCGAATTAGATGAAGTTGGGCCTGTCCAGTTCAATGTAATCCGTGTCTTGGAAAAAGCAGGGGTGTCTCGCAGTTCTGTGTATCACCATTTTCAAAATCGTGAAGGGCTGATTGCGGCTGTTGAAGTTCAGCGATTGTTAGAACAATTGACAGTGACGAATAAGACGACGCGAGAGTTCATCTCTCAAGCGGAGAGTGCGGAAGTCATTTTTGGTGCTATTGAAACTGTTTTAAAGATTGCCGGAAGTGAAGATGGAAAACAGAACCGCCGCCGCCGTATCGCCACCATGGCAGCTGCACAAACGATTCCCGTCCTTGCAGCATCGATAGCTGACACTCAAATGCGCGGGGACGAGTACATGGCCGGCACGTTGCAGGTTGCTGTCGACAAAGGTCTGATTGCTCCGACAGAATCGTTGCTTGGAATCGCCCAATGGATTGGGTCTCTAGCCCTCGGACGCGCCACCGTCGACCTGGCTACTGACGTTGGCGGGGATGAGCAGTGGCTGTCAGCCACGATGTTTAGTCTGCGAGCGTTGCTTAAACCCATGAAATAGAGGGAGAATCGTTGGAATGCGGTACCAACTGGTACTAAGTTCCATGTATGGTTTCTGGTTCCTTCTCTCGTAATGGTGGGTCTATCGGGCTCGCGTTTGTGCTCGCGGTAAGTTCCCTTGTCCTGGTCGCTGTCGAATCTCCACAGGCAGTATCTGCCTCAACAGGATGTACATCGGGTTCGGTTTCTACTACAACAGAAATTGGTCGCAACTATCTGGGCGAGTCAGATGAATTCGTCAGTGCGCCCCGGGTGTCGAGCGATCGCAAACTTCATCGATACACAAAAGTGACGTTCACATCTAATGGTGTGAGTGATGCGTCGTGCACATGGGTGGCACCGGCTGGTGTTACCACTGGTCAAGTGTTAGCCGTTGGTGGCGGTGGAGCAGGCGGCACATACTTTGGCGGTGGTGGCGGCGGAGGTGCAATGTATCTCAACAAACTTCCTGTCATTACTCCTGGGCAGTCATATGCCATCACTGTTGGTATTGGTGGTGCGTCCGTTCCCATCTCGTGTCTTCCTAATTGCAATGGTGGGAATGGACATGCTTCGCAGATTGAAAACATTGGCTGGGCCGGTGGTGGCAGTGGCGGCGGTGGAAATACAAACGAGTCACTCGGAAGTTATGAATGTACGTCAACAGATGCGAATAACACTTCTGTTGCATGTGGTGGAGGTGGCGGTGCTGCCGCGCCGATTGAAGGCGGGCAGTTGGCCCAGAATAGGCCAACCTCTCACGGCGTACCATTTGGTGCAGCAGTAGGAACCATGTATTACCAAGGCGGTGGATCTCAAAAACTCGCGGTTACAGAAGCAGGAGGCGATGGTGGAGTTGGTATTGCAGATTCGTACATTCTGGACACTTCTACGGCATCGGAGTACTTATCAGGTGGTGGCGGTGGAGCCGGATACACGTATGCAAATAGTAAGTGGGCTTCAGGCAGTGAACTCACATGTGGAACGGATTGGATGTTCAATTGCGCACTTGGTGCTAGTGGGTGGCGCATGCCGTTCTACCCAGACAGTGTTTCAATGTCTACGTACGGTGGCGGTGGCGGCGGTCTATATATCAATGCAAAGCCGACGAGGGGTTCTCGGCTGCAAGGTGT
>CALPPK020000338.1 GCA_943325435.2 Bifidobacterium breve | reverse complement strand
GCTCCATCCTTCTCACGATTAACACGACTGACATGTTGCGCGGCAAGCAATAATCCGTATCCGGCAATCAGAACAAGAGCAGTCACAAGGGTGACCACCATCTGATCCCATCCGGCATCTCTGCCTACTCGCTGTGCCGCAAGAAGCATGAACCAACCAAGAGAACCAGGTATCAGAATCTTCCAACCCAAGTCCATGAGTTGGTCATATCGGAAACGAGGAAGAGTGGCACGGAACCACACGTATACATAGAGGAAGACGAGCACCTTAAGAAGAAGCCAAACTGTGCCCTCAATTGCATTCGGAATAAATGGAATATCCAAAGTGGTATTTCCAATAGCAATTGGTTGAGGACCACCAAAAAACAGAGTCACAATCAGCGCAGACATCGTGACTGTGTTCATGAACTCAGCCAAGAAGAACAAAGCAAATCGAATGGACGAATACTCAGTGTTGAATCCACCGACAAGTTCTTGTTCGGCTTCCACTAAGTCAAATGGTGGTCGATTCAATTCGGCAGTTGCGGCAATGAGGAAGATGACAAAAGGTACGAAACCAGTTGCCACGATGTTCCAATTTCCAATCGACGATTGCATGTTGACGATGCCAGCAGTTGACAGAGTGCCAGACACCAACAGGACTGCACCAAGAGACAAGCCAAGAGCAGCTTCATAGGAGACCATCTGCGCTGATGCACGAACAGCCCCAAGCAATGGGTACTTAGAACCACTAGACCAACCAGCCAACATGATGCCGTACACAGCAATTGATGAAATTGCCAAAGCAAACAACACTCCAACAGGAGGGTCGGCTAATTGCAGTCGTGTCTGATGTCCGAACAAGGTGACGAGACCACCCTTGCCATCACGGAAATCTCCGCCAAGCGGAATGATTGCAAAAGCAAGAAAGGCTGGAACCAACGCAAGGTACGGAGCCAAGCGGAACATGAACCGGTCAGATCGTTCAGGGATGAGATCTTCCTTGAAGAACAACTTGATTCCGTCTGCCAAGGTTTGCAAGATTCCCCACGGGCCAGCTTTGTTCGGGCCAACTCGGTTCTGCATACCGGCAATAACTTTGCGCTCGAACCACACCATCAGCATTGTTGCGACCAAGCCGACAACGAACACCAAGAGAACTTTTACAAGAACTATGAGTAGTGGCGTCCAAAGAACGTCACCTTCTAAAAGAGGATCAATAGCGAAAATTACTGAGTTCACATTGACTCAATTCTGACGTCGATGATTGATTCGTTTCGGCGAACAAGTTCACGTACATCAGCACCAGTTTGATTAAACGGCACCCACGCTGTTCCGCGAGGGATTGAAGACGATGCACGGACTGGCAGAACTATTGAACTGTGGGAGTTTGAAACCCGCACGTTTGTTCCCTCAGCTGCACCCACGCGATCAAGATCAAGAGGGTGAATAAACACGTTCGCTTCGGTAGCCAAATTCTCGAGAGATGGGCTGGTTATTGTGCCGATTGCGCGGTCAAACAACTTCCGACTGAGATCAAGGCGGAACTCATACGAGTTACGAGGCGCTGCAACGCTTGTTGCGATTGGTGAAGAACTTGGTGGGGTGACAGAAACAACGACGCCGTCACGCTTGATTGCTACGGCAGTAGTGGTGCTTGCGAAACCAGGAACTGCAGCGGACATTGCATTCTGAATGTCTGACAAAGTTGTGAAGTTCGATTCGTGTCCGAGAAGTGTCAAAAGTTCGACTGCAATCATCCAGTCTGCTCGCGAGGTTCCGTGAGGCGTGATCTTCTGCACCACCGAAGTGACGCGACCCTCGAGGTTCATCGTGGTGCCATCTTTTTCACCATAGGCAGCTGCAGGCAATACAACATCTGCATGTGACGCACTAGCTGTGAGGAAGGTATCGATAGCAACAACAAACTTCGCTCCGGCAATTCCTCGACGAGCAAGATCAACGTCTGCGACATCGGAGAGCGGGTCGGCACCGAGAAGAATCAGGCAATCAACATTGCCCTTCGCTGATGCTTCAAGAATTGTTGCAGCATCATTGCCATTACGTGGGGCTAGCCCGAGCGACAATGCACCGCGGACATTGCCGCGACGCAAGACGGGCAGCACAGTCGCTGAAGGTGCAACAGACATGACAGCAGCGATTGCATCCATTGTGTGCGATGCGGACTCTGCGAGGTTTGGACGACCAGCAACAACTACTACTGGGCCAGACGCAAGTTGTGCTGAAACATCTGCTTGTGCCATGAGTGTTGGGATAGCTGCAGCAGCGGTGCCCGACTCAGCACGAATTGACTTCCATGCATACTTTGTAAGACCAGTTTCATGAGATGAAATCTCAATGAGGCGAATTCTCTTCTTCTGCACTGCATCACGAAGACGGAGATACAAAACTGGAAGTTCTTCCTTAATGTCTGGAGCCAAAAGGATCACAGTGCCACCAGCACATGCAGAATCGATTGTTGCTTGCGAATACGAGAACACTGATGCGGGAAGTCCGTCGTCGAGTTGAGCATCACGCATTGTGATTCCGGCTGCGTCAGCAAGAGCACCCCACATAAATGCATCTTCGTTAGTCCCGCGAGCGCCACCGAGTATTGCTACTGAACCTTCACGTGAATGACGGATTACACGAGCAACTGATTCAAGTGCATCAGACCATGACGCTGCAGCAAATGAATCCCCCGATTTGATTTGTGGAGATGAGAGACGGTCGTCTGAATTCGTTGACTGGAAGTTGAAACGACCCTTGTCGCACAACCAACCCCAATTCACCGGATCACTATCAACACCTTGGTAACGCAAAAGTTCATCACGACTCGACTGAACAACCGTGCGACAACCAACGGAACATGTTGTGCAGGTGCTTTCACGTTGTTCAAGGTCCCACGGACGAGCCTTGAATCGGTATGGCGAAGCAGTGAGTGCTCCTACTGGGCAAATTTGCACTGTATTGCCAGAAAAATACGAAGCAAAAGGTTCATCAGGGAACGTCATTACTTGAGTGTTGTTTCCGCGCTGAGTGAAACTGATGAGCGGGTCACCTGCTACTTCATCAGCAAAACGTGTACAGCGATCGCACAAGATGCAGCGTTCGCGGTCGAGAAATACCAAGTCACT
>CALPPK020000337.1 GCA_943325435.2 Bifidobacterium breve | reverse complement strand
TGTGCCATCAGGCGAGACCAGACACAGTGAACCACGGGTATCCATTTCGCTAATGGTGTGTGTGCCAACGCGGCCTGCATCTGATGTGTCGTAATGAGATGACAGCACTGAAATCAGCGAGGCATTGTCAATGTCGTAGAGACGATGAATCGCAGCAACGCTGAGTTGTTCCTGTACTAGTTCGGCAACATATGTCATTGTGAGTTCGGCGCCTTGCGGATTGCCAGCTATTCGGCTCTGATCTCTGAATGTGCGGCTAATGGCGTAACGGTGATGGCCGTCTGCAATGAGAACAGGGTTCTCAGAGACGAGACGAGAGATGGTTGCGATTCGCGCCGGGTCTGAGACTCGTTCAAGTACATGATGCACGCCTTCTTCGTCGGTGCATTGCGCTACAACGTCGCCCGGCTCGCTGAGAGCGGCGGTGAGGCCTGGAGTGAGCGACAAGCCCCACACTGGGCTGAGGTTTGCGTGCGTGGCAATGGTGAGGTCAAGGCGATCTGTCTTTGCCTTAGGAGTCGTGCGCTCGTGTGGAAGAACTCCACCTGCACCTTCATCAACAACTTCAAGAGCACCAATGACTCCGACTGTTGTGCGCTGTGTGCCGGCTTCATCTGTGAAGGTCATGCGGTAAATCGAGAATGTCGCTGAATCGTCAGAAACAATGTGGCCAGTCTTGCGCCATTCATTCAGACGGTCAGCTGATAACTGGTAACGCGATGGGCCGTCAGCCTCGATGGGGTAGTCCAAGAGCACAATGTTGTGTGAATCGGTTGCTGCATAAGCGGCACGCTGGTCTTCGTCGAATACGTCGTATGGAGCAGAAGTGAACGCCGTGATATCTGTCGAATTGGCAGTCGAATAACGGAGAGCGGCGAAAGGTTCAAAGCGGGGCATGGGGTAAAGCGTGGCAGGATTAATGACTATGCGCAAAACCATTCGTCCAAAAGTTGTGTTGTGTGACCTCGATGGGGTGGTCTGGCTTGCTCATCAGCCGATCCCAGGCTCCGTGAGGGCTATTGCGTCATTGAGAGAAGCGGGTATCCGGGTTGTGTTCGTCACAAACAACTCGTTTTCAACGTATGACGAGCAAGTGGCTGCTTTGGGTTCGATTGGAATACCTGCTGAAGGGGACATCGTGACGTCTGCGATGTCGGCGGCCACGGCAATGAAGAGTGGTTGGCGAGTGTTGGTGTGTGGCAGTCGAGGTCTGATTGAAGAGATTGGTCGGGTTGCCAAAGATGTGGTGGTGGCATATGAGGAACCGATGGCCTCTGGCGATTTTGATGCGGTCGTGGTCGGTTTTCACCGTGAATTCAATTATCAGGTGTTAACCGATGCTTTGACTGCCGTGCGTGGGGGAGCAGTGTTGATTGGTTCGAACGATGATCCGACCTACCCAACACCGAATGGTCCTATCCCAGGCGGTGGGTCAATCTTGGCGGCGATTGAAAAGGCTTCGGGGGCAACCCCGACCGTGACTGGAAAACCATACGAACCGATGGCACTCCTTGTTCGAGAATTGTGCGGCGATGTTTTGCCTGAAGAGATGGTGATGATTGGTGACAGATCAGATACCGACGGCGGTTTCGCTAAAACTATGGGAGCACGGTTTGCAATGGTCTTAAGCGGTGTCATGTCGTCGGCTGATGGCAGTGATGCTGACATTGTCGCCACTGATTTGGCTGGTGTAGCCGAAATCTTGCTTAGGGAGTGAACACGTGAGCAGTACGCTCAAAGGGTGCGTATGCGACTCGATGCCGCCCTTGTTAAAAGGGGATTAGCAGAGAGCCGTTCTCATGCTGCTCGCATGATTGATGAGCGCAACATCACGGTAGGTGGTGTGATTGCAGAAAAGACTTCTCGAATGGTTGCTCCCGAAGAACCGATTGAAGTGCTTGTTAAGCGCAGATTCGTCAGCCGTGGTGGCGAGAAGCTTGAACACGCCCTCGACGGTTTTGGTATTTCAGTGGAAAACAGATCCGTGCTTGATGCTGGTGTGTCAACTGGCGGTTTCACAGATTGTGTTCTTCAACGCGGAGCACGCCGTGTGTTCGCAGTAGATGTCGGACGAAATCAATTACACGAGCACATGAAATCTGATCCACGAGTTGATTGGCGTGACGGAGTGAATGTGAGGGATCTGGCTGCTGACGATTGTCCGTTTCCATGTTCATTGGTTGTTGCAGATTTGTCCTTCATTTCTCTCACCAAGGTCTTGGATGCTTTCTTTGCGTCTGTACGTTCCGAAGAGGGTTTTGATACTCCAGGAATGGTGTTGTTGGTGAAGCCTCAATTTGAGGCGGGTCGCGTCGAGGTATCTAGAGGTAAAGGGGTCATCACAGACCCCGATATCCATAAAGAGGCCTGTGACACAGTGCGTGATGCCGTTCTTCAGTTGGGTGGAAGCGTTGTGGGCGTTATCGAGTCGCCCATAAAAGGCGCTGAAGGCAACACGGAATTCTTAATGTACGTGGAATGCCCCACCCGTTCCGTAAGTTGTGAGTCATGAGTCGCCTCGGATTAGCCGTACATCGTTTTCGTCCAGACGCACTGGAAGTGGCTGGCCGGGTCATTGGTTGGGCCAGTGCCAACGGATATCAGATTGTCGCTGACGAGTCAGATCTTGCTTCTTTGCGTTCAACGGCTGTTACTAGCGGTGACGTTGGTGATGTCGATGTATTGGTTTCAATTGGTGGCGACGGAACCATGCTTCGATCTGTTCATGTACTGAATGGTCGAGTAGTTCCTCTAATCGGAGTCAATCTCGGGCAATTGGGATACCTAGCTGTTGTAGAAGTTGACGAAGTTATCGAGGCGCTCGACATCTGGCATAACGGCAAAGAGGGAATCGATTATCACTATGACGATCGCATGTTGTTGGAAGTTTCAATGTGGGCCAAAGGGGCGAGACTTACAAATCACTTGGCAATGAATGAAGTTGTTATTGAAAAGTCTGAAGCGGGGCACACAGTTCGTCTTGGCGTAGATATTGATAAGGCATCTTTCACTACATATGCAGCCGATGGACTGATTCTTGCGACTCCAACAGGGTCTACTGCATATTCAATGTCAGCACGCGGGCCTATTTTGTCGCCTCGACTTCGTGCAATCCT
>CALPPK020000336.1 GCA_943325435.2 Bifidobacterium breve | reverse complement strand
TGCTCCGATGGCACGATGGTGCCGTTTGCAATACGAATGATGGTGTCGGGGTGTGCCGCGGGGGGCAAAGGAGCTGCCGTGGTGATCAAAACCTGGCCAGGAGGCAAATGCTGCAAAAGTGCTTCGCAGCGACCAGGGTCTAATTCGGACAGCACGTCGTCCAGCACCAACAACGGCGCTGTGCCGACCACTTCAGTGACCAACCGGTGGATTCCGAGGCGCAGGGCCAGGGCAAGGGTGCGGCACTCCCCTTGCGAGGCGTGGGACTTGGCTGGCATTCCTTTGATGTGGAGAACCACGTCGTCGCGATGAGGGCCAACAGTGCTCATGCCGCGGCGAATGTCGTCGGTGCGTGCTGCTGCGAGGCTGGCGGTTAATCCCATGCGTCGCCACTCTGGTTCGTACACAACATCAACTGGCGTTGGTTCACGAGCAAGTGATTCGTATGCCTCGCTGACAAATGGAGTGAGGCGGGCGACAAGTTTTGCGCGCGCTTCACCAAGCTGTGTTCCCTTTTCGGCGAACTGCGCATCCCACACGTCAAGTGTCATCTCAATGTCGTCTGTCATGCGACCGTTTGATTGTTTGAGCAACACATTGCGCTGGCGAATGATGCGATCAACTTCTAATCGCAAAGCATCATTACGCGTTGCTAATGCAACAAGAGCGTCATCCAACATGTCGCGACGTACAGACGGACCCTCATACACCAATTGCAAATCGGTTGGCGCAAATACGGTGCATCGCACTACACCTAACAAGTCACGCACGCGTGCAAGCCTTTGTTTATTAACTAATACTTTGTTGCGACCGGCGCGATTGATTTCAGCTTCCACCAAAATTTCTCGCCCGTCGTCGTGCACAACTAATGCTCGTACATACGCAGTGTCTGCACCTTCGCGCACTAGCGCATCGTTTGTTACACCGCGAAAACTTTGCAGTGTTGACAGATAACTCATTGCTTCAGCGAGACTTGTTTTTCCTTGAGCGTTCAAGCCCATCACCGCGGTGACACCAGGATCTAGTTCAATGACAGCGTGTTTGTAGATGCGAAAATCTGTGAGTTCAATGCGGCGGATAACCATTTAGTGGCCCGCTTTACGCTCGTGAACCTGCGGCCTCGTCACGTCAGAGACGTTGTGGCATCAGTAGGTAAATGTATGTGTCGTCGCCAACTGGGCTAACAATTGCTGGCTTATTTGGCACGCTTGTAGCAATGTTGATCTCTTCACCTGCGCACGCTTCAACACCATTCGCCAAGTATTCAGAGTTGAATGCAACCGTGATGTCTTCGCCAGTGAATTGCGCATCAAGGTCTTCAACACTTGTGCTGCCGTCGGTGAGTTGAACAGTGAGACGAATTCCTTCTGAAGACATACGCACACGAACCGGCGCCATTTCAGAAGCGAGAACGCGCGTACGGCGCAATGCATCAAGAAGTTCTTCACGATTCACTGTTGCAGTGTTTGTGTTGTTCTTCGGAATGATTGTTTGATACGGAGGATATTCAGCATTAATCAAACGTGTTGACAAAGTCATTGTTGGTGACTGGAACGTTGCATCGAGATCATTGAAACGAATTGTGATTTCGTCTGACATGTCGAGCAGGCGCAAAAGTTCAACAAGTGCAGGAGCCGGAATCAGGAATGAATCTGGTGATGCTGCGCTGGTGCCAACAATGTCGCGCATTGCCAAGCGATAGCCGTCTGTTGCAACAAGACGAATGCCTTTGTCTGTTGAAGCGAGCAACACAGCTGAAAGGTTGTGCTTCTGCGCATCTTTGCTTGCTGCAAGAACAACTTGCGCAAGTGCGTCTTTCAATTCTTTCGACGCGATGGTTACTGGTTCACCCGACGGTGGTGATGTACGCGGAAATTCAACAGTGTTCAGTGTGGGAATTGTGAACTGTGAACGTTGTGCCGAAATGGTTGCGTTGTCGCCAGCAAATTCAACGGTGACTTTCCCAGATGGCATTACTCGGATGATGTCGTTCAACATGCGCGCACTAACAAGACCTTGGCCGTCAGTGTCGCCGCCTACTGGCAAAGAAAATTGCAGAGAAATATCTGTGTCGGTACTTGAAGCCGTGAGTGTGTCGCCTTCAAGACTCATCTTGACTCCGGACAAGGCCGGGGTTCCTGCATTTCGAGTGGAGGCAATTCGAGCAAGGGCCCCTAAGGCCTCGGCAAGGATTCCTTGTTCGCTTCTGAACTTCATGCTGGGACTTTCACTCGGAGATTGTCAGTGTAGAACGGCGCGATTAGAGATGCCGAAATGTGATGTATAGATCTATTAATAGTAATAAGTGCTGTGGATTGTGGACGACGAGCATCTGAGCCATACGGGTACTGAAAAGACCATGTGCACGGCGAAGGACTGGTTAACACAGGTTGCGCGCGTGTAATTAACGACGGTGTGGATGACGTGGTACTTATACCCATTCGTCCCCAAGAGGCACACAGGTTCATCCCCACGAGATTCACAGCCTGGTGTGTCATCGAATTATGAGTTCTTGATTCGCGCTGTGATGGTGGTGACAAGGTCAAAAGTCTGTTTGTCCTCGCGCATCAAACGCTGGGTCTTGTCGACTGCGTGGATGACGGTGGTGTGGTCGCGACCGCCGAAGAGGCGGGCAATTGCCGGGTAGCTGAGCTCGGTCATGTCGCGAAATACGTACATGGCAATCTGGCGGGCAGAAACCAGTGGGCGCTGGCGAGACTTGCCTTTGAGCGCCTCGACTGAGAATCCCATGAATTCGGCGATCTCGGCCAGCATTTCTTCGTCGGTGCGGTTCTTTGGTGCCGTTGCAGTAAGAAGGTCGGCCAACTGATGCTGTGCCATCTCTACTGACGCAGGCTCGCGGGTGAGGTTGGCATAGGCGGTGACTCGAATAAGGGCGCCTTCAAGCTCACGAATGTTCGAGGTGATGTTGGTGGCGATGAACTCAAGAACGTCTGCTGGAAGTGGGGTGTTGTCTCGCTCAGCCTTATTTCGCAAGATTGCGAGGCGGGTTTCGATGTCTGGCGGCTGAATATCGGTGATGAGGACCCAGCGGAAACGGCTGCGGAGACGATCATCCAGAGTTGGGATGTTGTCTTGCATCCGGTCAGAGGAGAT
>CALPPK020000335.1 GCA_943325435.2 Bifidobacterium breve | reverse complement strand
CAAAAGCAAGAGCCTTGCCTGGCTTCATGTAACGCTTGATGTGTGCGTTGTATGTTGCCTTCTGCTCAGTGTCTGGCATGGTCAACATGATGAGGTCTGCCCACTTCGATGCTTCGGCGATGCTCTTGACCGTGAGGCCTGCTGCTTGTGCCTTGGCTGCTGACGCAGATCCTTCGCGCAATCCGACAACTACCTGGACACCGCTCTCCTTCAGGTTCAACGCATGAGCGTGACCCTGTGAGCCGTAACCAATAATGGCTACTTTCTTGCCACGAATAATCGACGGATCAACGTCTTTTTCGTAATACATCGTTGCTGCCATCAGCTTGCCTTTCCTTTGAGGGCACCCTTGCGTGCCTCTCGTTCCAATTTCGGCAGGGCTACTCGCCCCGTTCTTTGGCTCTCTACGATGCCATAACCCTTCAATAATTCCTCAAAATCGTCGAGTTTCTCGGGAGTTCCATCCATAGAAAGGCTCATTGCGTCGTTTCCGACCGCCAAAACCTTGGCCTCGAAGATATTTGCCAGCTCTACGACCTGGCCCCGCTGCCCCTCCTCGATGCGGACAGTGGCCAGCATGAGCTCGCGCTCGACTGACTTTCGGGGGTCTAACTCGGTGATCCGGACCACATCGATCAGTTTGAAGAGCTGCTTCACGATCTGCTCGAGCGGAGTAGCCGAGATGTCAACCACGATGGTGATGCGGCTGTAGTCGGCGTCGTCTGTAGGGGCAACAGCTAGCGAAAAGATGTTGTATCCACGACGAGCGAACAGACCGGATACGCGCGCAAGCACGCCAGGACGGTTTTGGACAAGCACTGACAACACATGATGTTGGTGCGAGTCGCCAAACGGATTATTCGAGTTGATAGTTCTCATCGGAGCAACCCTCTCTCTGATTCTTGTGATGGATGTAACAGAACGTCATCGTTGCTCGCGCCGGCCGGAACCATTGGGAACACTTTTTCAAATTCTTCAACGCGGAAGTCGATAACAACTGAACGATCGTTAATGCTGTTTGCTAATTCAATAGCGCCGTCAATTTCTTCAACTGAATCAACACGAATTCCGACGCAACCCATTGCTTCAGCCCACTTAACAAAGTCGGGGCAACCTGCAAGGTTTACTTCTGAATAACGCTCGCCATAGAACATTTCTTGCCACTGGCGAACCATTCCGAGATATGTGTTGTTCAAGATTGCAACCTTGATATGAATACCTTCTGTTGACGCAGTGACTAATTCTTGTGCTGTCATTTGGAAACAACCATCGCCGTCAATCGCCCACACTGTGCGATCTGGGCGTGCGGCTTTTGCACCAATCGCTGCAGGAACAGAGAATCCCATCGTGCCAAGGCCACCTGAGTTCACCCATGTGTATGGCTCGTTAAATTTCCAGAACAAACTTGTCCACATTTGATGCTGACCAACGCCGCTGACAACAATTGTTCCGTCTGGTGCTGCATCACGCAGTTTTTCCAAACAGAACTGTGGCTTCAAACGTCCGCCTGGCTCTGACTGGTCATATGCAACGGGGAACTTCTCGCGCCATCCGCTGACTTTGCTGCGCCACGGATCAATGTTGACTTGCTTCGAACCCTCTGCAAGAAGTTCTTGAACTGACTTCAAGATTTCTTCAACAACGATGCGACAGTCACCAACGATGGGAACGTCTGGCTTGCGTACTTTGCCTTGTTCTGCTGGGTCAATGTCAACATGAATGACCTTTGCGTCTGGAGCAAACGTAGAGACTTTTCCGGTAACGCGGTCATCGAAACGTGCACCAAAGTTGATCAGCAAGTCACTCTTTTGCATTGCAGTAATTGCTGTTGCATTTCCATGCATACCTGGCATACCTAGGCACAACGGATGATTGTCGGGGAATGCTCCGCGAGCCATCAGAGTTGTTACAACTGGAATTTGCAACAGTTCTGCAAGTTCACGAACAACATCTGCTGCACGAGCTTTCAGAACACCACCACCGATGTATAGAAGCGGCTTTTCTGCAGCAAGAATCAACTTTGCTGCTTCCTTGATCATCTTTGGATGACCCTTTGTTGTTGGCTTGTAGCCAGGCAACGACGCAACTACTTCTTCATCTGTTGGCCATGACCATGTCATGGTGTTTTGCAACACGTCTTTTGGAACGTCGATAAGAACGGGACCAGGACGACCTGTTGTTGCGATATGAAAAGCTTGACGAACCACCATCGGAATGTCATCAGGATGCATGATGAGTTCGTTGTGCTTCGTAACACTGCGAGTAATACCAACGGTGTCGCATTCCTGAAATGCATCAGTACCAATTGCAGTTGTGGAAACTTGACCCGTAATGCAGACCATCGGGATTGAGTCCATGAATGCATCACACAATGGCGTCACCATGTTTGTTGCAGCAGGACCACTCGTCACGATGGCAACTCCTGGGCGACCGGTGACGTGGGCGTAACCCTGCGCCATGTGTCCGGCGCCTTGTTCGTGGCGAACCAAAATGTGACGAATGCTCGACTTCAAGAGTGGGTCGTACACGGGGAGAATGCAGCCGCCGGGCAGACCAAACATGGTCTCTACGTTTTCCATCTCAAGAGAGCGAATGAGTGCTTCGGCTCCGGTGAGTATCTCTTTGTTAGACATCGTGTGTCTCCTGGCTATGGATGGTGGGTGATGAACATGGTTCTAGAAACAAAAAAACCACCCAAATGGGTGGTTTTTAGCGCGTTCGGCAGGGTGCCGACGCGCTACAGAACTACTACAACGAGCGATGAGGTTGCTATCTCCGTGGTCATTGGAATCATTCTGCCACCCCGCTTGGTGCAATGGCAACCCCCAATAACTCAGATGGTCGCACAATCCCAAGGCATGTGAGGACCCCCAGACCAAGAGCAAAGGCAGTCAGGCCAGCGTTCAGGCGAAAAGCCCCGATTGGGTCGCCCGACAGAAGCAGAAGACTTGCCCTCGTACCCCCACAACTGGGACATGGAACCCCGGTGATGCGCAAGAGCGGACACAGGCTCGGTTGGTGGGCCAATTGCTCAGCTAGGAAGCGCGTGGCAGGGCTGGCGAGCGCAATACCCGCCAGCCCCAAGAGCGCTTTGTTACTGCTCGCGAACAACGGCGGTCTT
>CALPPK020000334.1 GCA_943325435.2 Bifidobacterium breve | reverse complement strand
CGCTCGTCTATTTTTCGGCGTTCACTTTATTGTCTGCTCAGTATCCGAAAGGGCCAACTTGGGCGCGAAACATCATTGTGGTCACGCCTATCTATTTACTCGTCATCGTGGTGTGGCGCACTTGGTTCTCCAAGAAAACGATTCTTGGTTACTCCGTCCTGAAGAAGTAACTAGTCGGCGTAGCGGTCTCGCAAGTCCTTCTTCAGCACCTTGCCTGTTGCATTTCGCGGAAGTTCGTCTGTCTGCCAAAACACTTTGCTTGGCACCTTGAATCCAGCTAGTCGCGAGCTAAGGAATTGCAATAACGCTTCAGCGTCTTGTTCTCCCCGACCGTCGGCAGGGACAATAACTGCAGCAACTTCTTCTCCCAATTTTTGGTGGGGCAAACCAATCACCGCGCAGTCCTTTACGGCATCATGTTCGAAGAGAACAGTTTCAACTTCAACGCAGTAGACATTTTCACCACCACGCAACACCATGTCCTTAATGCGGTCAACGATGTACACAAATCCATCTTCGTCAACAAACCCTGCATCGCCTGAACGAAACCAGCCATTCGTAAATGCCTTGGCAGTCTCTTCGGGTTTGTTCCAGTATCCCTGAACGTTATTAGGCCCGTAGATCAATACTTCACCGATAGAACCACACGGCAGCTCATCGCCTTCTTCATTAACGACGCGGATATCTGTTCCAACGTATGGAAGCCCAACACTGTCCTTCTTTGCGAAATATGCAGCTCCGCTGTTGCCAATTACCGCTGCAGTTGTCTCCGTCAGGCCATAGCCATTTGCAGCGCCCACTTTTCCAGCAAACTCTTTCTCAATCGTTGCTACTGAATCTGGTGGAACCGGAGCGCCCCCTTGTGAAATCGCCACAATGCTCGACAAGTCATATTTACCAAAGTCGGGGTGTTCTAAGAATGAGCGAACAACTGTCGGCACGCCTCCCAGCGTATTGACCTTGTACTTTTCAACCAGTCGCAATGCATCAGTTGCGTCCCACTTGTATTGGGTGATGATGCACACTCCATTATTAGTATTCGCATTCATTCCACATAAACCAGCAATGTGAAAAAACGGGAATGTAGACAATGCGACCGCTTGCAGTTTCGGTGCAGAAGAGGGCGCCACACCAGCCAAACGTGCACCGATAGCAACACCCAACAAGCCGTTCCACATGTTTGTTACATAGTTGCGGTGGGTTCCGGCTGCACCTTTAGGAAAACCAGTTGTCCCCGACGTGTAGAGGATGGTGGCAATGTCATCAGTCTTGATTTGCACGTCACGAATATCCGGATGTGAATTAGTCGTTACATCTTCCCACTGCGTCCAACCAGAACGTTTGTCACCTCGCGTCACAACAGCAATGTCAATACCTAGATCGCGCAATAGTTCGTCACTCATCCGATCTTGGCGTTCACCATCGACCACAACAGCGCGAGCACCAGAATCTGCCAGTGCGTATTTCAACTCATCTGCCACCCACCATGCGTTAAGACTGACAAGAACAGCGCCAATAGTTTGAGTAGCCCAGTACGCGATCACCCATTCGGGATAGTTGCGCATTCCGACCGCAACACGGTCGCCTTGTTGAATCCCTTGGGACTGCAACCATGCTGCCAAGGATTGAATCTGTTTATCAGCCTCTGTAAAAGTGGTCACCACATCGTCGAAAACCAGATACGGAATGTCTCCTCGTTTGGCTGCAGTTTGCCAGACATCACTCAGGGTCTTCGGCGCATTCTTGAACACTCGCAATGGGTTCCCATGAACCGAGACAGTCTCTAATTCAAAGACTTGCCCGGCAGAAACCAGCTCTGTCTGTACGTCTTCGCGTGCCCCCACGCCACGAGACTACTGAATACAGAACATACTGTCGTGACCGAACCGAGAGGTGAGAAAACACCTAAGGTTTGGGTCAATCAAGGAGACCATTCATGTCGAAAACAGTTCTTATTACAGGTGCCGGATCTGGCTTTGGCAAGGGCGCAGCAATTGCACTTCTGGAACGCGGCCACACTGTTATCGCTACTACCGAGACGGCCGAACAATCGTCAGCTCTTCAGGCCGAACACCCCGGGCTACAAGTAGAAAAAGTTGACATCACCAACGCCTCAGATGTTGCAAAAATTGCTACATGGGATGTTGATGTCCTTATTAACAATGCGGGGTACGGACAAACCGGACCAATGTCAGACGTACCGAACGATCGCCTTCGCAAGGTATTCGAAGTGAATGTGTTTGGAACCGTCGCTGCAACGCAAGCAGCCTTGCCGCGCATGGCTGCAAAGGGTTCTGGCCGCGTCATCATCATGTCCTCAATTGCGGGCGTGGTTGCTGCTCCAGGATTCGGCCCATACGCAATGACAAAGCACGCTCTCGAGGCAATGGGTAAAGCGATGCGGGCAGAACTAGCTCCACAAGGTATCGATGTGTGCTTGATTAACCCAGCGCCATACAACACAGGGTTCAATGACCGCATGGCAGATTCCATGTGGGAATGGTTCAATGACTCATCCATCAATGCCCCTGCTGCAGAGATTCACAAAATGATCGGACAAATGGTTACAACGAATCAGATGGACCCGATTGAAGTTGTTAACCGACTTGTAGAACTGGTGGAAGCCGACACCACTACTGAGAACAACTTTGTTCCGGAGAATATCCGCGAACTCTTGAACCTCTAGTTCTCGCCAACCGGCCTGTTCTCACTGTACATTTGTATGCATTAGCGAGATCAAGATTCTTCTTTTCTACAAGTTCACACCGTTAGTGGACCCTAACGCCATACGTCTGTGGCAGCGCACACTGTGCGAAAGTTTGGGGCTTAAAGGTCGCATCATTATTTCAAAACACGGAATCAACGGAACCGTTGGTGGCGAACTTGAAGCCATCAAGAGTTACCGTCGCATCACACGTGAATATCCGGGCTTTCACAACATCGATTGGAAGTGGTCAGACGGTATTGGTGAAGACTTCCCTCGCCTTGCAGTGCGCGTGCGAGATGAAATTGTCACCTTTGGTGTTCCGGAAGAAATAGTTGTGGACGAGACTGGAGTTGTCGGTGGCGGAATTCATCTGAAGCCTCACCAAGTTCACGAGTTAGTAGAGCAACACGGCGGTGATG
>CALPPK020000333.1 GCA_943325435.2 Bifidobacterium breve | reverse complement strand
GCACAAAACAGCTCAATTCATACAACAACGAACTTTCGGCTTTCGAAGGGGTAGGGGCTCAAGTATTGGCAGTTTCGGCTCAGGACATCGCGAGCCATGACCAGTTTTCCTCAAAGCATGGTTTTGGTTTCCCTCTGTTGGCTGACACCGATAAGGCCGTCGCATCGCTCTACGGAACTGTTGGGCCACTTGGGTTTCCCCGTCGTAGCGTGTTTGTTATCAATGCGGCCGGAGTCATTACCTATGCTCACCGAGCCATTGCGGGCATCACATACCGACCCGTTAGTGAACTGGTGGCGGCCGTCGAGGCTTCTCGCTGATATTCACCCCACTCACGCGTGGGTGGGTTACAATCAAACATATGTTCGCCCAGGCCTCCGTTGCGTCCCCCCATGTGGTTCTCGGAATCGACCCAGGGCTTACCCGTTGTGGGTATGCCGTTCTGGAAATGTCTTCCCATCAGAACATTCGGGCCGTGGCCATTGGTGTCATCCGCACTCCGCCGAGTAGCCCCATTCATGAGCGGCTTGCTGAAATTCATGGCGAAATGGAGTCGTGGCTGTCTCAATTCACGCCCGATGCTGTGGCTATCGAACAAGTCTTTTTTCAGAACAATGTGCGCACAGCCATGGGAGTCGGCCAAGCAAGCGGAATTGTGTTGGCCCTAGCCAGTCGTGCTGGTTGCGCGGTCGCTCAGTACACGCCATCACAGGTGAAGAACACAATCGTCGGATGGGGAAGTGCAACGAAAGACCAAATCGGTCACATGGTGCAGCAACGTTTGAACCTTGCAACAGTTCCGCAACCGGCCGACGCAGCCGACGCAGCTGCAATTGCACTTTGCCATTGCTCTATTGCTCCGTTTATTGCTTCCCGTGATGCTGCTATCGCCAGGAGTGCACGATGATCGGGAGCTTGCGCGGAACAGTTCTTGAGCGGTGTACGCCAAACACGGTGTTACTTGAAGTCGCTGGCGTTGGGTATCTATGCAATGTCACGTCGTCAACTTTTGGTGAACTAGAACCCACGGTGGTTGCGTTCCTGCATATCCATCATCACATTCGCGAAGATAACCAAACATTGTTTGGCTTCACGTCCCGAGTCGAGCGAGACACATTCGATATCTTGCTTGCTACACACGGCATTGGACCTTCGATGGCAATGGCCATTTTGTCGACCTATTCTCCAACTGCATTAGTCACAGTGGTGGCTTCAGGAGATCTGGCAGCGCTCACCATTGTTCCAGGAGTCGGAAAGAAAACAGCCGAGCGTCTAATGGTTGAATTGAAATCGCGCTTACAGCTTGATGGTCTCAGTTCTAGTGACTCAATCGATTCTGTGCAGTCAAGTGCTGCAGATGTTCGTGATGCGTTGACGGCGCTCGGTTACGGAACAGATGAAATTCGCGACACGATGCGTTTGCTTGTGTCGGCATCAGATTCGGAAACCATGTTGCGCGATGCGCTTGCTTTGTTAGGAGCCCGTCGTGCGGGATGAATTTCTTGAACCAATCCTTGCTTCAGATCGCGAAGTCGCAGATGAAGTCGGCTTACGCCCGCGCTTGCTCGATGACTTCGTCGGACAACGTGAACTGAAAGAACATCTCGACATTGTGCTCGGAGCTGCCAAACAGCGGGGGCAAGCTGCCGACCATATTTTGTTGGCTGGTCCACCTGGTCTTGGTAAAACAACTATGGCTTGCATCGTTGCTGCCGAAATGGGCGTCGCGTTACATATCACTAGTGGTCCTGCACTGGAACGCGCCGGTGATCTTGCGGCAATTCTCACCAAGCTTGGCGAAGGCGATGTTCTGTTCATCGACGAAATCCACCGTCTTTCACGTCCCGTCGAAGAAATCTTGTATCCCGCAATGGAGGACTTCCAGATTGACATTGTTGTTGGTAAGGGCCCAGCAGCTTCTTCCATCAGGCTCACATTGCCTCGTTTCACTCTGATTGGCGCCACAACGCGTACCGGCATGATTACTGGACCGCTACGTGATCGGTTTGGGCTAGTCGCACGACTTGATTATTACGATGCTGCAGAACTTGATGCGATTGTTCAGCGAACATCAAGAATTCTTGACGTTCCTCTGACGGATGATGCTTCATTGCATATTGCGCGTCGCAGTAGGGGTACCCCTCGTATCGCAAACAGGTTGTTGCGTCGTGTGCGTGACTTTGCAGAAGTTCGCGGAGACGGAACAATCAACTCCACAACTGCACTCGAGGCGCTTCGAGTTTTCGGAGTAGATGAGCTCGGACTCGACAAAGTTGACCGCGCAATTCTGCGTAGCCTGTGTGAACAATTTGATGGTGGCCCTGTGGGGCTAACAACGCTGGCAATTGCCGTAGGCGAACAACCAGAAACTGTGGAGGACGTATATGAACCGTTCCTTATCCAGCAGGGTCTTATTGCTCGTACTCCGCGAGGTCGTGTGGCTATGGATGCTGCCCGTTCACACCTTGCAAACCCGTAGCCTCAGTGCGTGAATCTTTCCGACATTGACTATGAGCTTCCTGAAAAACTCATCGCTCAGCACCCTGTAGAACCGCGTGACTCTGCGCGTCTATTGGTGGCCACCAACCCGAGCCAAGTCGAACATAAGCACGTAACAGACCTTGTCGACTTTCTTGAGGCAGGCGATGTAATGGTCGTGAATGACACTCGAGTTTTGCCTGCACGGTTGGCCCTTCATCGCAAAACGGGTGGGGCTGCGGAAGTTCTGTTGTTGGAACAGCGCTCGTCAGATTTTCGACTGTGGGAAGCCTTGGTGAAGCCAGCGAGCAAGATCAAGGAGGACGAGGTGCTCGAGTACTTCGGAAAGCGTGTTGTACGTGTGGGGCCGCGAACGGAAGCTGGCGACACATTCGTAGTTGAAATTCTTGATGAGAACCCAATGGAATTGTTGCAGCGCATTGGGGCAATGCCGCTACCGCCGTATATTCGCAGCACGCTCACTGATCTTGAGCGGTATCAAACGGTGTACGCCAGAAGAATGGCGAGTGCTGCAGCACCCACAGCCGGTCTTCATTTCACTCCAGAACTCATGGCACGGATTATCGCTAAAGGCGTAGTTGTAGAGACTGTGGAATTGGTTGTCGGGCTCGACACCTTTAAGCCAATCT
>CALPPK020000332.1 GCA_943325435.2 Bifidobacterium breve | reverse complement strand
GACGCCACGGCCAGCGCACGGGGCGCTTAGCTAAGAACGCTGCAACGCCTTCGCGCACTTCGCCGCTCTTATCCATTTCGGTTTCCCAATGCAATGTGGTCTTTGGCTTCACTTTGCCTTCGCGCAACACTTCGTCAATCATTGCTTTGCTTGCAACTTGAGTTAATGAAGAACGCTCAAGAAGAACAGCAACAAGTTCGTCCACCCGCGCATCAAGTGCAGCAACGGTAAGCAACTCATCAATCAACCCAATGCGCAATGCACGTTCTGAATCAATCAGTTCACCCGTGTACATCAGGTGTTTTGTGGCGGAACCACCAATCACGCGCACAGCACGCTCGAGAGCATTCGTTGGGTACACAATTCCCAACTTGGCAGGAGTGATGCCAAACACCGCATCATCGCTACTGAGGCGAATATCGCACGCGGTAGCAATAGAAACTCCACCGCCAACGCAGTTGCCGCGAATAACAGCAATGGTTGGGCCAGGGAAATTCGCTAACGCTTCTTCTGCACCCCAGTTAATGCGTGCATATTCGCCACCAGGGCCGTTTGTCAGTTCCGTAATGTCGGCACCCGCACAGAAGTGATCACCACTGCCGCGCACAACAAGAATTCGTACTTCAGGATTAGCCGTGAGCGCGCTTACTTGGGCATCGATGCTTGCCCACATTCCCATGTTGATGGCATTGCGTTTGTCTGGCCTGTTCAATGTCAACGTTGCAACGGGGCCATCAATCTCAACAAGTACTCGAATGTTTGCTAATTCGCCTGTTTGGTCATGCGACATGGTGCTACCCGCCAATTTGGCTCATCGACCTATTTGGTCGAATGAAATTCACTTGGTTGATTTGGTGTCCGGCCCATTTGGCTCCGACAGCAACTTGAATCAGTTCAGCAATCTCTTCATCTGTTCCGCCATTGCGCAGCAACGAGCGAATGTCAGATTCATCAGTGGCAAACAAGCACGTACGGAATTGACCGTCAGATGTAAGTCGCACGCGGTCACAATCACCACAGAACGGGTGAGTGACGCTAGGAATCACACCAACGGTGCCCTTGCCATCAAGGAAGCGCCAACGGTCTGCCGGTGCTGCACCGCGTGATGGCATAAGTTCCAGCGGGAATTCAGCAGCGATAGTGGCAACGATTTCATCTTGACTAACAACCTTGTTGCGTTCCCATTCATTGGTGGCATCAAGTGGCATGAATTCAATAAAGCGCACTTCAACATTGTTGTCACGGCCGTAACGAACCAAATCAAGAATCTCATCGTCGTTTGCACCGCGTTCCACAACTGCATTCACCTTCATTGGTGTGAACCCCGCAATTTGCGCTTCTGCAATTCCAGCCAACACGTTGTGCAGTTCATCACGTCGTGTCATGGCAAAGAATCGCTCTGGTTTCAAACTGTCGAGGCTTACGTTGATGCGGTCAAGGCCGGCATTGCGCAGTTCGAGCGCGATGTTGCGCAGCGTTGCACCATTTGTTGTGAGAGCAATGTCTGGCTTTGTTCCATCTGGCAGGCGCAATGCTGCAAGCTTTGAAATCAGTTGTGGTAAATGCGCGCGCACTGTTGGTTCCCCACCAGTCAGGCGCAAACTGTCAACACCAAACTTCTCTACACAGATACGAGCCACGCGCTCAATCTCTTCGTATGTCAGAACTTCAGAACGGTCTAACCAAGTCATGCCTTCAGCTGGCATGCAATAGGTACAACGAAAATTGCAGCGGTCTGTGACAGAGATACGCAGGTCACGCACCACGCGCCCAAAGCTGTCTACAAGATCCATAGGGCAATCCTACGCAGTAATCAACTTGTGACTACTTGGCGGCCGTTGGCCCAGCATCAGCACCAAGGAACGTGACCATTACATTGTCCCCTGCGACGAGCCCATTGCCATCGGGAACCATCATCAGGGCATTAGCAACCGCAGTTGTAGCCAACTGATGGCTTCCTTGTTCGCTCTTACGGCTCACATGTACGCGGCCATCTGCACCCCACGACGCGTGCACGCGATCAAAGTGAACCTTGCCGTCGGGGTTGCGCTTCACTGCATCATCAGTAATTGCCAACACTTCAGGGCGGTGAGCTGCAGCACCAAAACCCATCATGGTGCGTAACGCTGGTCGTGCGAGAAGTTCAAAACTCACTAATGACGACACAGGGTTTCCTGGCAGACCGAAAATCGGAATCTGCACTCCCGATGGATTCTGAATTGTTCCAAAAGCAAAAGGCTTTGCTGGCTTCATTGCCACTTGCACCCAATTCATATCTGCAATGCGCGACAGCACTGCTTTCACAATGTCGTAGTCGCCCATACTCACGCCGCCGCTGGTGACAAGCGCATCACATCCACCAGTACCTACTGCACTGCGCAACGCGGCTTCCAATTCATCTTCATTATCGCGAATAATGCCTAGGTCAATTGCAGTTGCGCCAGCTTCTTCCACAATGCGTACAAGCATGGTGCGGTTTGATTCACGAATCTGCCCAGCACCCAGTGGTGAACCATCATCTACCAATTCATCACCAGTGGAGATAACCCCCACCTTCACGCGCGGGTACACCACTACGTGTGTTGCATTGATACTTGCCAACACACCTTCAATCATCGGCGTTACGCGCATGCCGGCCGTAACTACTGTTGCACCCACTGCGACATCAGAACCAGCAGCACGAATTGCTGCTCCGGCCGGAACTGATTTCAGAATCTTCACACTGTCTGTGCCAACACGTTCAGTGTCTTCCACCATGACAACGCAGTCACACCCATCAGGAATCGGCGCGCCAGTCATAATGCGAATCGCAGTACCCGCTGTCACCGCAATAGTCGGCGCTGCACCAGCAGCAAGCTCACCAATGACGCGCAACTCAACCGGGACATTCGCAACATCAGCTGATTGCACGGCGTAACCATCAACTGCGGTGTTCGCAAACGGCGGCACCTGTTCTGTAGCCACAACATCTTGCGCAACTATGCAATCTGCAGCGTCTGCACGCGTAACTCGCACTGGCGCGGCAACCGCACAACGGGCCAGCACCATGGCGCGAACGTCGTGCAGTGGAGTCATGGGCGAAACGGTACCTGTGAACGAAGCCACCCACCACTTTTCAGTCCATTCCTG
>CALPPK020000331.1 GCA_943325435.2 Bifidobacterium breve | reverse complement strand
GCGTTGAGAGCACCCATGGTCTGTGGAAGCCTGTGGAACATTCCCATTCCATACGCAGGGTGGTCTGGGGTCGCAAGCACTGCGACACCTTCAGGAGACAAATGAAACACCGGCTGACCCGCAGAAAGATCTGCGCAGGTAACGATGCGCGCTGCAACCTGGTTATGTAGCCACTCACGAACCCATCGCTCGTGCAATCCGGCTTTACTCGCCAGAGATTCAGATGTATCGCCGTCTACGGAAGTGGCCATTATTTCATACAAGCCAAGGCGATCACCCAGATGAATCATGCCGGCAGTAACTGCACCTTCTAGCTTGCTAAAGATGCCAAATGAAAACATCTTCAGTGCATCAGGATCAAGTTCACGTTGTTCTGTCATAACGGCAATCTACGACACATTGGCCACATCATGATTACTCAGTAGGTTCGTAATTCTTTGGGAAGATGCTCGTTGCCCGACAACTGACTGAGCCCAAAGGTCATACCGTCACCTATCTCGAACAACTCCAAGCGATTGACAGTGGCGTGTCCAATCACAAGCCTTTCCCATTCCCATGGCGTCGGCGGAAAACCAAGCATGTGGCAGATGCTTACACTGCTTGTACCAGCATGAGCGATCAACAAGATCCGCTTACCCGGCTGGAAGACCTCAGTCTTCTTCCAAATCGGCAAATCCGTGTCTGCCCGTACTAGACCATGTTCTTCTAGGAACAAACTGACACCAACATTGATGCGCTGCACAAAATCTGACACCGCTTCCCCGCCATCTAGGCCACCCCAACGTTCATGCGAGGGTTTTGCCTTCTCTGATTTGTAGGCCTCGATTGCTTTCTCTTCCGGAGTGCCGTGCCAAATCGGATTTCGAATCTCCTCCAGCCACGGATCAATGACAAGTTCCATCCCTAATGTTTCAAGTATCGGCGCAGCTGTCTGTTGAGTCCGAAGTAATGGAGAGACGAACACTTCATCAAAATGTTCGTTTGCGGCCCACTTGCCCAACAACAAAGCTTGATCATGTCCTCGCGCAGTCAAAGGTGGATTATCTACATTTAACTTGTCACGAACCCATTCGGGTTCCGCATGACGTACAAAGACAATTTCCATCTATTGAACTGTAGAGCGTCTCGACTTGTGGACACTGCTATTGACTTGGAATCGTAAAATCAATTCCGCAACTGTCAAACGCTCGCTGAAACTGTCGTTGATACTGAACATTGTCTGTATCGGGTCCGCTTACGTCATATATGTCAGATAATGAGGTGCCTAAACAGGTTGCCTCACTATCTGTGATTGTCAAACCAAACTGAGTTGCGATCATTTTGCCGAACACTGTCAACTCAGAAAAATCATTCAACGAGTTAATAGTTGGGTCAGTTGCAGTCGGGCTTGGAATTGAAGGCATGGGCAAAGTGATTTCAGAATCGGTTGGTGGCGCCTGTGTGGACGGCAAGCCACATTTACTAACAAGTTGACCCTCAACTGCATTTGCTTGTCGAAGTGTTGCATCTGAACCAAGATCAACAGCCGCAGTAACGGCCGCAGTAACGTCAAGAGCCCTATTCACGTCCCAGTTGATTGTGTCCATCACCGTAATGAACGTTTCGATTTTCTTGGCGACCGCAGACGCCTCCTCAGAGATCAATTCCTCTGTAACTGAATTTACTGCGCGTTCATACGCAGAGTTCGAGTCCGTGCGTAGTTGGGCATATCCATCTTCGGAAAAGTTGTCTAAACCTTGTGAGAAACCACTGACAAAATCAGAAATTGATATGTCTGAATTACAGGAAGAATCTTCATCGCTCGCACAAGAAACGAGAACGGACAAGGCTCCAAAGAAAAAAACTGCAATCCATGGGGAGATTTTGCGAGAGGCCAACACGCATCCATTCTGCCAGTACTGCACCGGACAACGCAGCCATCTACAGTTCCAATATGAACAAGATTGACGTAACAATGGCCATATTGCGCGGTTCGGTCGGTGCCTCGATTGCCTATCACGGCATCAACAAGGCAAAAAGTATCGCAGGAACTGCATCCTGGTTTAAGAGCATTGGAATGAAGTGGCCAAGACAACAAGCGATGATCGCAAGTGCAACTGAAATCATTGCGGGCGTACTTCTGATCCTCGGATTAGGCACGTCCGTGTCGTGCATTGCCGTAGTAGCCCTCATGGTCGTCGCAATTGCCACGGTCCACGCACGCGTCGGATACTTCATATTTTTGCCGAACGGCGGTTGGGAATATTGTGCATCGATAATGGCAGTCGTAACGGCAGTTGGCGTGACAGGTCCCGGATCGTGGTCATTGGACAATGCTTTGGGTATCAACCAATCTTTGGGCATTGTTGCCCTGCCTATTGGTTTGATTTGTGCACTGTGTCATTTGGCGCTCTGCTGGCGGCCACAAACGAACACACCTTCGGCATAGCATTCAACTCGTGATTCTCAAGAAATTTACTCGCGTGCTCCTCACAGCTATTTGTGTTCTTATTGCCGGAATGTGGGTGTACGCATACGGCTTCGCACCTCGCGAGAGCTTCAACAAAATCTATGACACTGAATGGCAAGCAAGATCTCAAGCTCATTGCAAGAAAGCGGAAAACATCAGATTTTCATTCGAAGATCTCACTCCTATGAAAGCTGACGACCCTCTTGCATTGAAAGCAAAGGCCAAATTGGTTAAGGCAGCAACAGACGCCCTAGAGAACGCAATAAATTTGATTGCTGCCGATATTCCTTCAGATGCAAAAGGCCAAGAACTAGTTCCCGCATGGATCGCTGATTATCGCCTTTATATTTCCGATCGTCGTGCCTTTGAGGTTGCTCTACAGACCGCTACCACCCGTCCATTCTTCGCAGAGAGCGAGATAGAAGGTGTTCCAGTCAGTGAGCGCATCAGCAAATTTGCACGAGAGAACGACATGAAAACATGTCAGACTCCATACGACTTATCCGTTTAGTTGACTGTTACCCAACCCAGTTCAGGATCGTGTCGACGTACAACACGCGCCGGCGAACCAACCGCAACTGAATAATCTGGTATGTCGTGAGTGACGACAGCATTTGCACCAATTACGACATGTTTTCCAATGGTTACACCCGGTAGCACTACGGCGCCGTAGCCCAACCAAGATCCGT
>CALPPK020000330.1 GCA_943325435.2 Bifidobacterium breve | reverse complement strand
GTCAAGTTGAGCATCACGCATTGTGATTCCGGCTGCGTCAGCAAGAGCACCCCACATAAATGCGTCTTCGTTGGTCCCGCGAGCGCCACCAAGAATTGCTACTGACCCTTCACGCGAATGACGAATTACACGAGCAACTGATTCAAGTGCATCAGACCATGAGGATGCAGCAAAAGAATCTCCTGACTTGATCTGCGGGGATGACAAGCGATCATCTGAGTTCGTTGACTGGAAGTTGAAACGACCCTTGTCGCACAACCAACCCCAGTTCACCGGATCACTATCGACACCTTGGTAACGCAGTAATTCGTCACGACTCGACTGAACAACTGTGCGACAACCAACGGAACATGTTGTGCAGGTGCTTTCGCGCTGTTCAAGGTCCCACGGACGAGCCTTGAATCGGTATGGCGAAGCTGTGAGTGCACCAACTGGGCAAATTTGCACGGTGTTGCCCGAGAAATAAGAAGCAAATGGTTCATCAGGGAATGTCATTACTTGAGTGTTATTCCCACGCTGAGTGAAACTGATGAGCGGGTCACCTGCTACTTCATCAGCAAAACGTGTGCAGCGGTCGCACAAGATGCAGCGTTCGCGGTCGAGAAATACCAAGTCACTAATTGCAATTGGCTTTTCATAGTGACGCTTCTCTTCAACAAAGCGACTCTCGCCAGCGCCATGACTAAAAGCCTGATCTTGCAACGGGCACTCTCCGCCCTTGTCGCATACTGGGCAGTCAAGCGGGTGATTCGCAAGCAGTAGTTCAATCATCCCTTCTTGGGCACGCTTTACTTGTGGCGTATCTGTGCGCACAATTTGCCCATCGGCAACCGGAGTCATGCAACTTACAACCATCATCGGGCCGCGAGGGCCTTCAACTTCGACCATGCATTGGCGGCACATGCCGACTGAACTCATACGTGGGTGATAACAAAAACGTGGGATGTACTCATCGACGCTGTCTGCTGCCGCAATGATGAGATCACCTTTACGTGCTGCAACGGTACGCCCATTAATGGTGATCGATACTGCGTTCGGATCTTGTGGCGGCATGTCGTTTGTATCGGTGGTGTCGATAGTGGTCATTCTGAAACCGCCGTTACTTTGATCATGGTGCGCTTCACAATGCGCGCTTCGAATTCGCTGCGGAACAACGTAAGAGCAGAGTGAACAGGCGCATATGCAGATGGCCCAACGAAACAGATTGTGTTCATGCGATACGGAAATGGCACAGCGGCTATTCCGAGTTTTTCGTTTGATGCATGGGGAAATGAACCCGGACAAATTGATTCGCCGACTTCAAAGATTTGTTCAAGGTCAGCATCTGTACCTTTGCCATCAACCACGCGAGACAAGATGCGTTCAAGCCATGTTCCACCTTCGCGACATGGTGTGCATTTGCCGCATGATTCATGCGCATAGAAACGAGTGAGAGTAAGAGCCGCACGCGGAATATCCGTAGTCGAGTCCATCACCATGATTGCGCCGGAACCAAGCATTGAACCTGCAGGTCCAACTTGACTCGCTTCAAACGGAAGATCAAGTTGATCAGGAGTAAACCATGGAGCAGAACCACCGCCAGGTACAAAAGCTTTGAGATCATTGCCGTTGCGAATGCCTTGGCAGAACTCGTCTCCGTACAGCAGGTCACGGAATGTTGTGATGCCATTAATGATTTCAAATACACCAGGGCGATTCACGTGGCCAGAAACTGCGACCATTCGAGTTCCTGGTGAAGTTGCTGTTCCAATTGCTGTGTATGCAGCTGCACCGTTATTCAACAACCATGGAAGGTTGGCGAGAGTCTCTACGTTGTTAACAATTGTTGGTTGTCCGTACAAGCCGTTTGCTGCAGGGAAATATGGAGGCTTCAAACGGGGCATTCCGCGATTGCCTTCAAGACTTTCAATAAGTGCTGTCTCTTCGCCCACCACATAGGCCCCTGCGCCCCAATGAAGAACGATGTCAAGTGAGAACTTTGAACCGAGAATGTTTTTGCCAACGTACCCAGCCGCATATGCCTCATTAAGGGCAGCTGCTACTCGTTCTTGAGCAAGCGCCATTTCGCCACGTATATATAGGAAGCATTGTGACAAGCCAGCTGCATAGGAAGCGATAAGACAACCTTCAATGAGTTGATGTGGGTCGCGTTCCATCAACAAGCGGTCCTTGTATGTGCCTGGTTCACTTTCGTCACCATTAACTACGAGATACCGAGGCCACACACCTTGGGGCATGAGCCCCCATTTATTACCTGCTGGGAAACCAGCACCACCACGACCAAGAACTGTGGCGTTCTTTACTTCATCATGAATTTCGCTTGCAGGACGAGCTAACGCAGAGCGCAATCCCTTGTAGCCATCAGTCGCTAGGTAGCGCTCGAGGGTGTACGAGTCTTCATATTGAAAACGTGATGTCACTACTTGAGGACGATCGCCGACATAAAAGCCAGGTGCATGTTTCCAGGTACCGCCGGTCATAGCGCCGCCTTTCCATCAAGCCACACAGGATTTTCAGTCACAAGTTCTGGTGCCACAGCGCCAACGCCGCGCTCTGCAGGAATGTGCTGGCGTACCGACGCAACAACACCGTGAGCTGGAATTTCTGATGACAGACTTCCGGCCGACAAATCATCAATGAGCGTGTCGAGTTGATCTGGCGTCACGCGATAGCGATAGCGATAGTTCACTTGCAAGCACGGAGCTTCGGTGCATGCGGCCTGGCACTCAGCACGTTCAAGAGTGAATTTCCCATCGGCTGTAGTGGAACCCATCTTGATACCAAGGCGCTCTTCTGCATGATGCATAAGTTCTTCTGCACCCATCAATGCACATGACATCGTGCCGCAGATATTGATGAGGTACTTGCCCACTGGTTCAAATTTGAACATTTCATAGAACGACGCTGTTCCGAACACTTCAGCTGACGATGCTCCGACCAATTCGCCGATGTGCGACATAGCTTCGTTTGTGACATAGCCATCTTGTTCCTGAGCCAAGTGCAACAACGGAATAGTTGCAGACCTGGCTTTTGGATAACGACCGATGATTTCACGAGCAAGGCGAACGTTTTCTTCTGTTAGTCGAGCCATTATCGATCAACCTCCCCGAGTACCGGATCAACCGATGAAATAACTGCAACAGC
>CALPPK020000329.1 GCA_943325435.2 Bifidobacterium breve | reverse complement strand
TGCTGTCTTCCGTACGTGAAGTTGCACAAAAAGTTGCTCCACCACGTGCATTGCATTGCGAGTTTCCACTCGGCCGTCCGTTAGGAATTCCGAATGATGTTGAGTTTCAGATGGACGTGTTGAGTCGGGCTTTTGCTCTTCTGAATGAGTCTTCTGGCCCAGTCTTAGTCGATCATCCGGTCGTGATTGAGGCAGACGAACAGCCAGTATCTTGCGCAATTCCGCCTCGATATGACGCGACCCTTCCACCGAGTGTTGACGAGGCTCGTGGTTTGAAAAGGGCTTATGAACGAGCGCTACAACGCAGAGGAGTTACTTCAGTTGGTCGGTGCATTACAGCAGATGAGGTGCCGAATGCATTGGCAATTCTTCATGCAATTGCGAACGGACAAGATTGGACTACCGCAGAAATTCCTGGTGGAAACGTAATGGCGATGTGTCATGACATACGCACGTACTACGAAGAAGCAGCACTTGAACTGATCGATGGTCCAGCACCTGGCGGAAGAGCCATGGAGAATTGGTTTTTCGAATCTACCGAAGCAGGTAAAACTGTTTTAGGTGCGCGCACCGCGATGAAAGATGCCGGCGCAAAGTTTCCTTTGTGGTTTTACATGGCTCCAGGAAATCGCTAAGCCTTAGCCAATTCAAATCTCTAGGGCAGCTGTGAGATGTTTGAACAGATCGTCGTAGGTATCGAGTGCCAGAAACTGTGGAAACTCTTTTTGGATGTTTTCAGGCGAGTGGAAAAGAAATCCGGCATCTGCTGCACTCAACATTGCGGTGTCGTTGTACGAATCTCCGGCAGCGGCCACGCGATAGTTCAGTCCCTTGAACGCTTGCACGGCGAGTCGTTTTTGGTCTGCTTGTCGTAATTCAAAGTCCACAATGTGATCATCTTTCACAATGAGTCTGTGGCAGAACAATGTTGGCCAATGCAATTGGCGCATGAATGGGCGTCCAAATTGTTCGAAGGTGTCAGACAGAATAATTACTTGTGTGCGTTCACGTAATGCATCAAGAAAATCGATTGCACCATCCATAGGGGAGAGTTCTGCAATAACTGACTCAATACGACTCATTGTTAGGCCGTGCTTATTCAGAATCTCAATACGTGACTTCATAAGGAGGTCATAATTTGGTTCGTCACGTGTGGTGCGGCGAAGTTCTGGAATACCTGTGCTTTCAGCAACTGCAATCCAGATTTCAGGAATCAGGACTCCTTCAAGATCAAGCGTGACGATTCCTTGGTGGGGTGAGGTTGCTACTGCCATTTCACTATTCTCGCACGCACAATGGTCATCAACTGATTTGAATACTTATGACCATGTCTCATGGTGGGTCAGTACCCTTAGGCCATGAGTCAACTTCCTCCATGTCCAACATGTGCCTGTGCATATACATATGAAATGGGTGCCTTGCTGGTGTGTCCGGAGTGCGCTCATGAATGGTCGCCTGAGATCGAGATCTCAGAAGGGGAATCTGACGAACCATCCGTCATTCGAGATTCTGCTGGCAATGTTCTCTCGGATGGCGACACCGTCACCGTGGTGAAGGACCTGAAGGTCAATGGTCGGCCCACCAATATAAAGGTGGGCACCAAAGTCCGGAATATTCGCTTGGTGCGAGACAACGGCGACCACGACATTGACTGCAAGGTGGATGGGTTCGGCGCCATGTACCTGAAATCAAGCGTGGTACGTAAGTCCTAACCGCAGTGCGAGTGAGGCGTGCTTCGCATGGCACAATTTGTACATGACAAATCTCGTTTCCGTTACCCGTGACATTGCAGCTAGCCCAGAAAAAGTGTGGGCTCTCGTGACCGACTTGCCGCGTATGGGTGAATGGTCGCCTGAAAATCAAGGTGGTACGTGGGCAAAAGGTGCAACCGGTCCCGCTGTTGGTGTTCGCTTTAACGGCAAGAACAAGAACGGCAAAAAGTCGTGGTCAACATCTGTTGAAGTGAATGTTTGTGACGCACCGAAGAAGTTTTCGTTTGGTCTGATGGCTTTAGGCAAAAACTGGTGCGACTGGATCTACGAGATTGAACCAACTGCAACAGGTTGTCGTGTGACACACAGTTGGGATGACCATCGCGCCTCGTGGGCTGACTTTTTAGGAAAACTTGTCAGTGGTGTTTCAGATCGCGCAACGCATAACCGCGCGAACATGGAAGTTACTCTCGACAAATTGGCTGCCGCAGCAGTTAGCTGATTTTCGTCCCTTGGAATAGACCTCCTATATAGAGGTGTGCAAGGCTGATATCCCTAACCGGAGGTACATCATGGAAATTCTCACCGAACTAACTAACAACATTCTTGTCATCACCCTTAACCGGCCCGAGGCAGGAAATGCGCTCAATGGCGCTCTTAGCGAAGGCTTGTCGAATGCTTTGGCAGATGCAGCGACTAACCCTGAAGTGCGAGCAATTATTGTCACTGGTGCAGGTGAGAAAATCTTCTGTGCGGGCATGGACTTGAAGGCATTTGCTGCGGGTGAAGATCTTGCAAAAATCGGAATGGGCTTTACAGCACTTCGTCAGTGCACCAAGCCATTGATCGCAGCAGTGAATGGACATGCTCTTGCTGGTGGGTTTGAAGTTGTCATGTTGTGTGACTTGATCGTGTCAATTGATACTGCGCGTTTTGGTATTCCTGAAGTGAAGCGCGGATTGTTTGCTGCAGGCGGTGGCGTGCGATTACCAGCACGTGTTCCCTTGGCAGTCGCAATGGAAATGGGACTTACTGGCGATCCCATTGATGCAGCACGTGCAAAAGAACTCGGCCTCATTAATCAGGTTGTTCCAGCTTCGGAATTGCTGGAGGCCGCAAAGGCGCTTGCAGCACGCATTACTGTGAACGGACCATTGGCTGTGCAAGCAACCAAGCAGTTAATGCTTGATGAAATTGGTGATGGTAACCCTGCACTTCTTGGTCAACTTCAGCGTTCCGTGTTTAGTAGCGAAGACGCAAAAGAAGGCCCTCGTGCATTTGCTGAGAAGCGCGCTCCTAATTGGCAAGGCAAATAAAGCCTCTTCTGACAAACCGAGCAGTTCTGCAGCGTTGCTAGTGTTCAGTTCATGACAAAAGCAATTCTCACTAAAGATTCAATCGACCTTGGCATCGTTGTGTGCGACGCAGATGCTTCATTGGCT
>CALPPK020000328.1 GCA_943325435.2 Bifidobacterium breve | reverse complement strand
TGGAAGTAGTTCAACAATTCCTGATACGTATTCCACAATGTCGCCAACATTGAAGACAAGGTCATCTGTCAGAGTGTTCTGTACTTCTTCACCATTGAGGGTGCAGGTCATATGCATAGCGTCGCGATTCGGAACATCGGCTGCATCAACAAGCCATGGGCCAAAAGGTCCGAAGTTTTTCTTACTCTTACCAAGGTCAAAGTGTGGAGGCTGAGCTGCAAATTGCAATGCACGGTCTGAGATGTCTTGTCCAACGCTGATTCCAGCGATGTGATTCCATGCATCAGCCTTTGCAATGTTGCGACCACCGCTACTAATCACAACTACAAGTTCAACTTCCCAGTCGACCATTGGAGCATCAATAGGAATGTCAGCATTCGGGCCAGCAATGCACGACGTGAACTTTGTAAACGTCAACGGCACAGCAGGAAGTCCCATTCCACTTTCTTCAGCATGCGAGCGATAGTTCAAACCGATGGCGAACACTTGCAACGGCCACGGAGATGGTGCATCAAGCTCGTCAGGGTTGGCAGGTGATCCGCCCTCGGTCACTGTTGCAGCAAACGCACGCAACTCTGCCCAACGTGGAAATGCCTTAATTGGGTCTGAATCGAATTTCCCACCGCTGACTTCTGCCAGGTCGACGAGGTTGTTGTTGGGGCCGACTACCAATTGGGCACGGCCATTTTTTGAAGCAAATCGCAAGGTCATGGGGCTACTATAGTCATGTTTAGTCACTTGACTAACAATGGAGAGTAGGAAAATTTCATGGCATCGCCAATCAAATTTGCCCATGTCGTTTTAAAGAGCCCGCGCTACGCAGAAATGCTGGAATGGTGGCTTGATTTCTTGGAAGGTTCCGTTCGTCACGGGAACGACTTCATCTCTTTTCTCTCGTATGACGATGAACATCACCGCATTGCCATTGTGAATATGCCCGACCTAGAGCCTCGGTCGCCTAAATCAGAAGGCCTCGAACATTTTGCATTTACGTATGCATCAATAGACGACCTGTTCGGTCAATACGAGCGCATGAAGGCAAAAGGGATCTCGCCGTACTGGACCATTAATCACGGCATGACACTGTCGGCCTACTACCGCGACCCAGACGGCAATCAAGTGGAAACACAAGTCGATTCATTGTCGATGGAACAAGCTGATGAATTCATGAATGGTCCTCTATTTGCCGCCAACCCAATTGGAATTGATGTTGATTTTGAGGCGCTCAATGCACGACGCAAATCTGGTGAAAGTGCTGCTTCATTAACTGACTACGCAACAGCCGGAAAATGAGTATTGCTGAATCACCAGCGCAGGTGCGCAAACGAACAGATGCTGAAATAAAGCTGATTGCAGCTGCAGCAGATCTGCTTGGCGAAGTTGGCCCACGCGCGATGAGTGTGCGAATGGTTGCAGAACGTGCCGGAGTCAACCATGGTCTTGTGCATCATTACTTTGGAAGTAAAGAAGGCTTGACACGAGCTGCGATGCTGCAATTGGTGGAGCAACACGCTGCTGACGTGAATGAAAAATCACATGGCAATCCCATACCGCTTCCACTTGCACTGAATGAAGAACCCCGGTATCTGCGCGCAGTAGTGCGTGCTGTGCTTGATGGTGAAATGGAACTTGCAACTACAGAACTAGAAGCGGGTGTTTCGATTCCGCGTGGGGCACTACAACACGTAGCGAAAATGCGTCAACTTGATGAGCCAGATATTCAAATAAAAGCGTTAGCGGCGATAGGCATGGCTCTAGAAATGGGGTGGGCTGCTCTAGAACCGTTCATTTTTTCGGTGGCCGATGTACAAGGCAAGGAACAAGAACAAGTGCGCGAGATTGTCCGAACATTTCGTAATTCACTCATTACAGACTTCATGCAATGAAAAAGGTCGATGTCACCATTCTCGGAGGTGGCCCGGTTGGAAGTTTTCTTGCAACGATTCTGAATGATATGGGTGTTTCAAACATCGTTATCGATCGCGACCTCATCCCGTATCAATTGCCGCGAGCAATCGTGATGGATGATGAAATTCTTCGCGCGTGTTACGACCACGGAATGGTTGAGTGGCTGCAGCAAAACACGGAGCCATTACAACGCGGTGATTTTGTTGGCCCAAATGATGACGTAATCATTGGTGCTGATATTCCAGCAGTCGGTCTTCAGGGAGTCCCTCCGGTGGTAGTTCATTACCAACCTGAACTAGATGCGATGTTGCGGGCTGAAGCCGAAACACGAGGTTCAATCGTGTTGTGGGGCCACACCGTGACGCACATAGAGGACGATGGCAAGAAAGTTGTCACAACTCTCAATAGCGGAGAAACCATTGAATCACGATGGTTTGTTGGTTGTGATGGCGCATCAAGCTGGACACGAAAATTCATTGGACTGCAGTTAGAAGATTTGCGTTTTGATCAGGAATGGTTAGTGGTTGATGCTGAGCTTCATGACGGTGCAGTAGTTGATCTTCCTGTCGGCGTGCGCCAGTTTTGCCACACGGATCGCCCGTTTACTTTTGTACAAGGAGTGCGCAGATATCGCCGATGGGAGTTTCAAGTACAAGACGGTGAAGATTCGGCCGTACTCAATACTGAACAAGGTCTCTGGCAGCTGCTTGACGGAATGATTTCACCAGCAACTGCTCGCATAGTGCGTAGCGCGGTGTATCGGTTTCATGCGGTAGTTGCTCCAGTAATGCAACACGGCAATGTATTCCTGGCTGGTGATTCCGCGCATCAGACTCCACCTTTTGCCGGTCAAGGTTTGAATTCCGGAATGCGCGATGCCATCAACCTCGCGTGGAAGTTCTCTTTCATAACGCGCGGTATTTCTACAGAGAAGATTCTCGACACGTATTCACCCGAACGTGTTCCTCATGTCCTTAGCACTATTGCTCATGCCGTCGATATGGGTCGTCTCATTGACCAACTGGGTGGTCGCGTTAGTCACGGAGTTGATGTAGAAAGCGGATACGGCGGCACACGGCCGAGCCCATTTATTGAAGCCGGAATTGTGATTGGCGATGATGGGCGAGTGGGGCATCAGTTCTGGTTCCACCCTGAAGTATCGAAGGCAGTTCAACGTGATGGAGCATCGTTCGTCCTTGTGACTGCAACGCCAATAGTTATTCCTGCTGCTTTTAGAGCCTTGCCCGTAGTGAAC
>CALPPK020000327.1 GCA_943325435.2 Bifidobacterium breve | reverse complement strand
TTCGAGATGGCATACGACTTACTGAATGAAAATGGTGGCACTGCATCTCTGATGTTCCCCACCTTGAACTACGTCGGTGAAAACCACGATGTCATTTACGAGATGCTCACTCACCCAGCAGCAATCAACGGTCTTAGCGATGGTGGTGCACATGTCCGCATGATCTGTGATGCATCAATACCTACCTACCTATTGACTCACTGGGCGCGCGACCGTGAACGTGGTCCAAAACTCAGCATTGAAGAAGCAGTTCGTATCCAAACAACTGCCACTGCCGAAGTGATTGGTCTTTCAGATCGCGGTCAAGTTGCGGAAGGCATGCGAGCAGATATCAATGTCATCGACTTTGAGAACTTGCGTCTTAATGCACCTCACGCTGAAAACGATTTGCCTGCTGGCGGCCGCAGACTTTTGCAATCCGCTGATGGTTACGTTGCAACAATTGTGAATGGTGCTGTTACTCGCCGTAATGGTGTCGATACAGGAGCTCGCCCAGGTCGACTCGTTCGCGCTTAAACGTCTATTCGTTCTATCTGTCGCACTTCTTTTGACAAAAGTGGCAACGATGTTGCTAACGCAATGATGATTCCTACCGTCACCAATGCTGTTGGTGCACCAACAAGATGTGTAAATGGACCTGCGAGGAACAGACCTAAAGGAGCGAACACCATTGAGCCGAAAGCGTCATACGAACTGACTCGAGATAACGCTTCGTCTGGAACATGTGTTTGAAGAGTGGTCATCCAATTCGCATACATCAAATCCATTCCGATTCCAGTGCCAAGGGCAGTGATGAACAGCACCCACAACGGCAATGGCACAGCAAGGGCAAACGCCCAGAGAGCAGCAATGGGCAACACTCCGAGTCCCAACAGAAGTGGCCTGCGTGGTCGCAGGCGTAATGCAAATACCGTGCCCAGAATTGCTCCGATTCCAAAGCCAAACATCATGATGCCCATGTCTCTTGCGCCGCCCATTGCCTCTTTGATTTGAACGGGCGCAAGAACTCCGAGAAATCCTTCAAAGCCCAAATAGAAGAAGGAATAACTGATCACGACATACACAATCCATTTGCGTGACGAGAATTCAAACCAACCTTCTCGCAATTGCGAAAAGATGGATTGACGTTTCTCACCTTCAAGAAGTGGAGTGCTGTTCGGCACCTTCATTCGATACACAATGATTCCTGCAATCAGAAACGACAATGCGTCGATAAGAAGCCCCCACCCTGGCCCCGCGGTTGATACGACTATGCCAGCAACACTTGCGCCAAGCGTGTAACCCATATTTGCGCCCACACCAACAAGAGAGTTGGCTGCCTGCAGCAAGGGATTTGGAACAATCAACGGCATGATGCCACTGAACGCTGGGTACCACAGTGCATTCAGAACTCCGAATACGAAACTGTTGAAACAAAGCAAAGGAATTGAAGCATGACCTGAGATAAAAGCGAAGGCGCTGATAGCTACAAACACACTGCCGATGATGTCCGTGACGCCAACCAAATGAGTTCGTCCAAACCTGTCTGCTGCTACCCCACCAATCAACATGAATAACACCAACGGAATCATGTGGGCGGTTGTGACCAGGCTCAGTGAACCAGCATCTGCGCCGGGCAAAGACAACACTCCGAAGGCAAGAGCAATGGGAGCAATTCCGTTACCTAAGTTACTGATAACTCTTGCTACGAGAAGGTGGCGAAATTCAGTGATTTTCCAGAGTTCAGACAACTCTTTCTTCATCTTTACATTCGTAGCCACGCGACCACGATACTTGAGATTCAGTTCTTAGTTGAGTTTTGTATCTCGCGAAACTTAAGGAAACGACCAACAAAATCACTGGTTTGTTCTGTAGACCATTCCACTTTTTTCCAACCTGTGAGTTGAGTACAGCGTTCGAGATGCTGTTGTACAGATGCAGGAAGTTCCCCAGTGAGACCTAGTTGACGCAAACCATCAAGACGCGTATACACGCCGGCCATAATTGCCTCGGCAAGTGTCGGCGCATTCCCTGCAAGCCACTGCGAAGTCTGCAGCCACTGATCAACAGTTTCCATTGCCTTCATGAAGGCCAAGCTTGATTCCTGAATCAATGCAGGGTCAGTTCCGTAGTACACACCAATCATGGGCCTGTACACGTACTTGTTCAACCATTCAACGCGTTCACGCACTATCGCTTGCCCCGCATCATCACTTGGCAACAACGATGAGTCCGTGAATTTCTCTTCTAACCATTCAAGAATAGGAATCGAATCAGCTAGGTATTCGCCATCAATTTTCACCATCGGCACTTCTAGTTTCGGACTATGTGCAATGAATTCCTCTGGCACCACAAAGCCCTTCGGGCGCACAGCGCGCGGCGGAACATCAACAACCGTGTATTCAATACCGCGTTGAGCCAACGCAAACTCAACGCGCACTGAAAATGGACAAATCCAATGACCAAACAGCGTGACGGCAGACGTGCTCATGATGTGAACAGAATCTCGCAACCAGTACCTGCCAACAAAGCATCAACTGCACGTCGATCATCAGCAGTCAACTTTGCGTATTCTTCGCGAATCCACTTCAAGCACTTGCGCTGGTACACAAACGTTCCTTGGCTATACGGATGACCATCAATGACACAAGAGAAAGTCTCAGCGCCAGCTTCCATCGCAGCTTCGTTAGCTAGCAAGAACGGCGCATAGGTAAGGCCAATCTCTGGCAGCAATGCAAGCGTTGTCGGATGTATTGCATCACGAGTAACCCAGCCCTTGTCACCGTCAACATCCCACCATGACAAGTCATCAGCGCGTTCAACCCAGTTCACCATGCGTGGTGCGCGCTCAATTCCTATGCGTACTGATTCAGGATCCCAGCGCAACAACTCGGTCATTTGTCCGTACAGAGCAAGATCTCCACGTCCTGGGCGATTACCCAAGAGGAACGGTGCAACTTCAAGATGAGCTTGCATCATGTCAAGCAAGCGATAGAACGACTCTTCAATCGCAGGCTTATTCTCTTCGGTTGAACCCACAAGCGCACGCCTACCTATTTGACGCTCCGTGATGTAGCTACTAAAACGTGACAACGTTTCGGTGGGCATGTGTTGGTCACTATCAAGCGGCAATAGCTTTCCAGCCTTATCAATGGCGTCGCTGTAGTACCAGCGATAGTGATACAT
>CALPPK020000326.1 GCA_943325435.2 Bifidobacterium breve | reverse complement strand
GGTTCTGGCGTTGTTGACATCGCAATTGCATGCGGTGTTGAAGTCATGAGCCGCGTACCCATCGGTGCATCTGGTCGTAAAGACTTTGGTCTCGGAATCCCCATTCCAAAGACATATTTCGAAGAGTACGAAATGACTTCTCAGTTTGAAGGCGCAGAGCGCATCGCTGACAAGTGGGGCGTGACTCGCGAAGACACCGACAAGTGGGGCCTCATCTCGCAGCAGCGCGCAATTCGTGCATGGGAAGAAGATCGTTTCTCTGGTCAGTTCATCGAAGTAGATGCACCTGAAGTCAATGAAGCTGGCGAAACAACTGGTACACGTCGTGTTTCGCGCGACGAAGGCCTTCGTGAGACCACTCTTGAAAAACTTGGCACATTGAAGCCAGTGGGTCGCCCAGACGGTGTCCACACAGCCGGAAACTCATCACAGATTTCTGACGGCGCAGCTGCTGTTCTCATGATGACAGAAGACAAAGCCAACCAACTCGGACTCAAGGCACGTGCTCGCATTGTTGATTCTTGCCTAGTTGGTGTTGATCCGGTACTCATGTTGACAGGACCAATTGATGCAACCCAGCGTCTCCTTCAGCGCAACAACTTGAAGATTTCAGACATTGACGTGTTTGAAATCAACGAGGCATTTGCGTCTGTAGTTCTTGCATGGGCTAAAGAAGTTGGTGCAGACCTTGACCGCACGAACCCTAACGGTGGTGCAATTGCTCTTGGTCACCCTCTCGGCGCAACCGGCGCCTTTCTTGTCACCAAGGCACTGAACGAACTCGAGCGCACCGGTGGTCGCTACGCAATCGTTTCAATGTGCTGTGGCGGTGGCCTCGGAACCGGCACGCTCATCGAGCGTCTCTAAATAAAGGAGCGCGCATGGCGCGCATTCATGTAGCCATTGCGGCTTTTCTTTTTTCATCACTTCTATTCGGCTGCGCCCAAAAACAAGCCACGGTCGCACCCGATGGTCGTGTTCATGGCGTCGTTACTCATGTAACAGACGGCGACACTGTCGCTGTTCGCTTTGGTGGTACCACGGAAAAGATTCGCCTCATCGGAGTCGATACTCCTGAAACAAAGCACCCCACTAAACCAGTTGGATGCTTCGGCCCAGAAGCATCTGCGCATACTGTGGCGTTACTGCCGCCAGGCACTGACGTGTACGTCGTTCGCGACACGGAAGCACGCGACAGATACAAGCGATTACTGGCATACGTGTACCGAACTGCCGACAACCTATTTGTGAACAAGGAATTACTTGCAGGCGGTTGGGGCGTGCCGCTTTCTATTGCGCCGAATACGGCATTCGAAACGGATTTTGCCTCTGCTTCATATTCAGCACAGCAGGCGAATCTCGGGTTATGGGCACACTGCCGCGGGTAGGGTTTCTCTATGTCGAACAGCCGCTCTCTAGCCTCACGATTAGGCCACAAAGACGACGCTCGACTCGTCATCATCTCGTGTGACGACCTCGGGTCATGCCATGGCGCAACCGAAGGCGTGTACCAAGCAATTCGCAACGGTGTTGCGACATGTGCATCAATCATGGTTCCGGCACCGTGGGCACGCTATGCAGCTGATCAATACAACGGTGAAGACATTGGCGTTCATCTCACACTCAATGCCGAGCACCCGCTGTACCGGTGGGGCCCACTAACTCATGCACCTTCGTTGTTGTCAGGTGAAGGTGGCTTCCCTCGTTCAGTTGATGACTTGTGGGAACATGCCGATTCAACCGAGGTGTTACGCGAATGCCGTGCGCAAATAGAACGAGCGCTGGCCTGGGGAATTGATGTTTCTCACCTTGCACCACACTTGACTTCCATTACATTGCGCCCTGAATTCTTTGATGTGTATCTCGAACTTGCAGTGGAATTCAAACTCCCCATTCGTTTGCCATCCACAATTTCAGCTGACGCAGCCGGTTTTCCATTCCGTCAATTAGCTGCTGATGAAGGCATTGTGTTTCCCGATCATTTCGACCACGACTGGCGCACTGGTAGTCGTGAACGAGTTCTCTCTGCACTTGCTTCTCTTGAACCAGGCGTTACAGAAATCCACGTACAGCCGTCAATTGATACTGCTGAAGTGCGTGCACTGGGCGACGTGGCAATCGGTTGGATCGATGATCTTGCTCTCGCAACCAGTGATGAATTGCGTAACGCTGTCACTGCAAGTGGCGCTGTACTTATTGGCTATCGCGAATTACGCGACGCCATGCGTGCTGGCTAACGAATACCAACAAACATGTCGGTTTCCATCATCCCTTCTGGAACTTCACGATGATGACTCTGCGCAAGAATCCAATCTTCCCACGGGTACACATCAGCTAGTTCTTCGTCGGTAAGACCAAACCAAAACTTGGCAGCCGGATCAACCTGAGTTGCATGGGCACGCAACGATTGTGTGCGTGCATAAAGGTACTCACCAATATGTAAACGAGTTGTCACGCGATGATCTTGTGATGGACGATTGCGCCAATTCTCATCGAATGGTGATTCGCCATATTTCAGTACCAATGCTTCATGAACTGCCAAGATTCGCTCTTTTGCCCACAGCGTGTAATACATCTTTTGCGGTTGCCATGGTTCGCCAGCATCCGGATACCACGCAGGATCGCCTGCACGGTCAAATGCCAACACACTTGCATCGTGCACTCGCAAATGATCAGGGTGCGGATAACTGGCCTGATCATCGTTGTACGTGAGAATGACATGAGGCCGCTCTAGACGAATAAGGCGCACTAAACGTCCTGCTGCCTCGTCGAGATCTGCCATGTGAAAGCAATCAGGATTGTTGTTCGATTCAGAACCAGCCATGCCTGAATCTCGGTAGCCCAACATATGCAATGCAGAAAAGCCAATTGCCTCGACTGATTTGCGCAACTCTTCAGGGCGAACAATTGCCAAGTGAGCGCGCTCTTGTTCTGGGGTCATGTTGTGAAAGGGCTGGCCTGGCTCACGCAATGCAGGGTTCTGCAGATCGCCCTCTTCTCCACCGGTGCAGCACACAAGGACGGTGCGAACGCCTTCCGAGTAGTACTTGGCAACCGTGGGGGCACCTTTTGACGCTTCATCATCAGGATGAGCATGAATTGTCATGAGACAGAGAGGATCTCCCAAAGAAGACAATTGCGGTGTAGGCATCCTTGACAGGATAGTGACCT
>CALPPK020000325.1 GCA_943325435.2 Bifidobacterium breve | reverse complement strand
TAACTCGTCGACGTAAGAAGAATGCATTGGCGTAACTCCGCCTTTAAGAGAACAAGCAGTTGAAGTCCATTAGCACTAGAATTTTCCAGTCATGATGCGTGCAAATCTATTGAATACTGAGGCTGCACATGTTTAGGAGTCGGCGTCGCCGGTCTGATTCGGGTGAAGATGGAGCTGGCTGGATCTATGCCGACCTGTTCTTGGCTCTGATGATTGTGGGTCTTGGTTCTGCAGTAATCACTTCATCGTCTCCATCTGGGGCTGCTTCGACCACGGCGCCTCCGACGTTTCAATTGAGTTGTGCTGAATTTCCAGTGACGGTTCCGAATAATTTGTCTCGCACAAATGGTGGTGCGCAAATTGAAGCTGCCATTACATCTGAAATCAGTAAGCGCGGTTGGAGCGGCGAGTCTGCAAAGCCGGGCCTAGTAATCGTGTTTGGCGGTTTTTCTGGTGGAGAAACAGCCGGAGCAGGAGATAGGCGAGCACAAAACTTGCGTGCTTCACTTCGTGCAGCTGTGCCGCAGTTTCAACAAGTAGAAATGCGAACCGGTGGTGCACAAAATGTAACGGTGAACGGATCATCAACCAATGTTGGTGGTCCCGGTTCGTTCTTGCTTGTTGTCTATTTATTGTTCAATGGTGCAGCTCTCACTGAAGACTGCACCCGTTAAGGAGTTACATGCCTCATTCACCTCACGCCCATGCCGATGCAGTCACAGCAGTTGACAACTGGCTGACAATTTCGAAACAAACAACCTCACTTGGAGCGAGTGCCAGGCAGTTCGTTGAAGACCTCCGTAATAACCAAAAGACACGTGAGTGGTCAAAGGTAAACGTTGAACAGATTCTGCCGTTCAGGAGCGAGACCCCTCGATTGTTGTTGGTGGTACGTGCCGGAGCAATGTTCCTGCCAATTCTGTTGACATGGCTCGCGCTTTCTCAGGTAATCGGGCCGTTTACTTTGTATCTACAGAACCAACAAGCAAGTGCCAACTTCTTGTGGTTTTGGAACCAGAACCCCGGTAAATCATTTGCTGGTGTGTGGAAGTTGAGTCATGTGGCTCTTACTGACGCAGCTATTTTGGCGTTTCTTACGGTTCTTGCAATGCGTATTGCATGGTGGGAAACATCGCGAGCAGAACAATCAGAAGCTCGGTATACCGAGATGTTGTCTGCCCTCGAGTTCTACTTCGTTTCAGCGCGCGACAACTAAATAGGTTCGTGGCGTAATGTTCGCCATATGACTTTTACAACTCGCCATGCGTTGGTGAACAACGTTGACATTGCGTATTGGCATGAGCGTTCTGAAGGTGCAAACAAAGTTTTGGTATGCGTCCATGGATGGCCTGAATCAAAACGTATTTTTTCTCGCGTAGTTGGGCCATTGCGTGATGCAGGTTTCGATGTAGTGGTGCCAGACCTACGTGGGTTTGGTGAATCAGGTGTAGCTTCAGACAGTTTTTACGACGTGGTGTCACATGCCCGCGATATTGAATCGTTGGTATTTGACCATCTTGGGTATGAGTCTGTTGTTCTGGTTGGTGGCGACTTAGGCGGTCCGGTAATTCAAGAAATGGCATTGCGGAATCCGAATCGAGTGGAACGCATGGTGTTGTTCAACTCGCCACTTCCAATGGATAAGGAGCGGATGGCTGGAATGCGGACTCGTCCTCCCGTTGAAGTGATGGACTATTTCATTCGACAGGGCACTGATGCAGATGCACTTGCTTCTGAATTGAACACGGACGAGAAACGTGCTGCGTATATTTCAGAGTTTTACTCAACGCGACTGTGGGCACACCCCGGTGCATTCAATTTGGAAGACATTGCGTGGCATGTTGAACCATTTCGTGATGCAGAAAAACTGCGTGCATCCTTTGCTAACTATGAGTCTGCTTTTGATGCAGCGAAACGAGTTGAGAAACCGTTGTATGGCAGAAACTCAGTGACGCCAACACTAATTCTGTTCGGAACAAGCGATCATGTGATTTATCCAGATTTTGACCTGATGGCTGCAACGGTTTTTGACGTTCACGATGGGCCGATTCGCATTCAGAACTGTGGCCATTTTGTGCCGTGGGAAGCGGCGGAAGAATTTACTTTTCGTACAGTTGAATTCTGTAGCAAGAACTGAACTATTCGTTCTGCGACATTTTTTCTGCAATAGCCCGATCTCGACGAATGACATTGCGGATCAAAACTGAGCCGACAACACCGACGCCAGCAAGCATCACAAGGAACACTGTGTATTGCATCCACCCTCCACGATCGCCAGGACTTTGAGGCTTTCTTCCACAATCTGGGCGCGGGTTTGAGTTAATGCATTCCGACGGTTCGTTTACTAAGTCATACACATACGTTGTATCTGTCACTTCGCTGGCAGCAACAGTTGAGTCGGTAGGGGTATCTGCTGCTTGGACTGCAGAGAGGCCGAATGGTGCAAGCGTGAGAAGAATGGCACAGGTGATGGGAGCGAAACGGGGCATGGGACTATCGTCTCACGCCAACTAGTGTTTACAACGCTATGAGTACAAAGTCACATCCCGCCCAGCATGATGTAGTGCTCGTTGTTGACTTTGGTGCCCAATATGCGCAACTCATTGCACGTCGGGTGCGCGAAGCTCGGGTGTATTCAGAAATCGTTCCGCACCGTATTTCGGCAGCCGAAGTAATGGCTAAAGCGCCGAAGGCGATCATATTGTCGGGTGGCCCAAAGAGCGTGCACGTTGACGGTGCTCCGTTACTTGACCCTGCCATTTATGAATTGGGAATTCCTATTCTCGGTATCTGTTACGGCTGCCAGTTAGTGGCACAACAACTAGGTGGTGTCGTGGCCCGTGGAGGTCGTGGCGAATACGGCCGCGCGACTCTGACGCGAAACTCTTCGACTTCGAAATTGCTTGGTGATTCAACACCACAAGTGCACGACGTTTGGATGAGTCATTTCGATTTCGTGAGCGAAGCACCAACTGGCTTTGTGGGAACAGCGGCTACGCCCGATGCACCACATGCTGTGATTGAAGACGATGCGCGTCGTATCTATGGAGTGCAGTATCACCCTGAAGTAGTGCACACGACTAGTGGTCAAGATTTATTAGTTCGATTCGTGGTGGACATCGCACAATGTAAACAAGACTGGACAATGGCAAGCATCGTTCAGGATCAGATTGAAGC
>CALPPK020000324.1 GCA_943325435.2 Bifidobacterium breve | reverse complement strand
GAAGCAACATCAAACTTGGTTCACACACTTCGCAACACCGTCATTCCTTCAACTGGTGTTGAAGCGCGTGTCGGCGGTTATACGGCAGCATCTGTTGACTTCTCTGATTACCTCGGAAAACGATTGCCGTATCTCATCGGCCTCGTGCTCATCGTGTCGTTTCTTCTTCTCATGGCTGTGTTCCGCAGTTTGCTTGTTCCGTTGAAAGCAGTTCTTATGAACTTGTTGTCAGTCGGTGCTGCGTACGGCGTCATCGTTGCCGTGTTCCAATGGGGTTGGGGTGCAAGCCTGATCGGTGTTGGCAAGGCTGGTCCAGTTGAAGCCTGGGCTCCAATGTTCCTCTTCGCCATCGTGTTTGGTTTGTCGATGGACTACGAAGTGTTCTTGCTGTCACGCATGAAGGAAGAGTTCAATCGCACCGGCGACAATGCCACCGCGGTTGCCGACGGAGTTGCTGCTACTGCCCGCGTCATCACCGCTGCCGCCCTCATCATGGTCTGCGTTTTTGGAGCCTTTGTCCTTGCTAATGACCGCCAATTGAAGCTCTTCGGGCTCGGCATGGCCGTGGCCGTCTTTATTGATGCCACCATCGTTCGAATGGTCCTCGTGCCAGCCACCATGGAACTTCTCGGCGCCCGCAACTGGTGGATGCCAGCCTGGCTTGACCGCCTGCTGCCAAAGATCAACGTGGAAGGCAAGCACCACACGAAGCCGGCTCCGATACCCTGATGAAATAAGGCTTTGCGCCTCTTGCCTTGACAAGGGGGTAGCAAATCACATAGCCCTGAAAAAGATATGGCCAAGTTTCTCGTAATAGTTGAGTCCCCCGCAAAGGCAAAAACGATCTCCCAATACCTCGGTTCGGAGTTCAACGTCCGCGCTTCAGTAGGCCATATTGCCGACCTTCCAAGCAAGGGAATGGCAGTCGACGTCGACAACGGATTCGCACCTACTTATGAGCTCACCGAACGCGGGCGCACCGTTGTCAAGGAACTCAAAGATCTTCTCAAGTCATCTGATGCCTTATATCTAGCAACGGACGAAGACAGAGAAGGCGAATCAATCTCCTGGCACCTGCTTCAGCACCTCAAGCCCAAAGTTCCTGTGCACCGCATGGTGTTCCACGAAATCAACGCCAAGTCCATTCAGGAAGCCGTTGAGAATCCACGCGAACTTGACCAGCCACTCGTTGACGCTGCAGAAACCCGCCGAATCCTCGACCGCTTATTCGGTTACGAAGTGTCACCCGTGTTGTGGCGTCGCGTCAACCGTGGTCTGTCAGCGGGTCGCGTACAGAGCCCAGCTCTTCGCCTCATCGTTGAACGTGAATGGCAACGCATCAAATTTATTTCTGCTGACTACTTTTCTCTTGAGGCAGTTACAGATACCGCGCCTTCGTTTACTGCAAAATTGCTTTCAGTCAATGGAACTCGCATTGCAACCGGTAAAGATTTCTCTGAACAAGGTGTTGTCAATCCAGATGTCACCATTCTTACTGCAGCACGTGGCGCTGAAATCACAGCAGGCCTCGACAAAGTTGATCTAATTGTTCGCACAGTAGATGAAAAGCCGTACCGTTCATCTCCGAAACCTCCATTCACTACCAGCACACTGCAACAAGAAGCTGGCCGTAAATTGCGTTTGTCTAGCCGCCAAGTAATGAGCGCGGCTCAGAGTTTGTATGAACGGGGATTTATCACGTACATGCGTACCGACTCCATTTCATTGTCCGATGAAGCAATCAACGAAGTGCGCTCATATGTTCAACGTGACTACGGCAAACAGTTTCTTACTGATGGTCCACGTAAGCACAATTCAAAAGTAAAGAACGCACAAGAAGCTCACGAAGCAATTCGTCCTGCATTGCCGTTGCGTTCACCGGAACAACTTGGTGGCGAACTACGCGGACAAGATGCTGGCGTGTACCGCCTCATTTGGCAGCGCACACTTGCTTCACAAATGGCAGACACTCTCGGCACAACCGTCAGTGTGCGCCTTGGTGCAACAGCCGCAGATGCTCAGCGCACAGATTGTGAATTTTCTGCAAGCGGTACCACCATTACGTTCCCTGGTTATCGACAGGCATACGAAGAGGCTCGTGACGAAGATGAAACTCCGTCAGACGACGAAAACGCTTTGTTGCTTCCTGTCCTTACGCCAGGACAAAACGTTCCTGTCAGTGAGTACTCACCAACATCACACTCCACCACTCCTCCTCCTCGCTACACCGAAGCATCATTAGTTAAGGAACTGGAAAGTAAGGGAATTGGCCGTCCATCAACATGGGCAAGCATCATTTCCACCATGGTTGAACGTGGTCATTACTTATGGAAAAAGGGAACATCACTTGTTCCTACATGGACCGCATTTTCAGTAATTCGTTTGTTGGAACAGAACTTCGACACCCTTGTTGATTATGAATTCACAGCAAAGCTTGAAAATGGACTCGACGCCATTGCAAATGGTGAAGTGAAAAAGGGAACCTGGCTGCATGATTTCTATTTCGGAACTGATGGCAAAGAGGGTCTGCACGGAATCGTTGCAGCCAAACTTGAAGGCGGCTCCATTGATGCAGCTGCTGTCAACACGTTCGAACTCGGCGCTCACCCCGACACTGGTGAAGTAGTAATCGTCAAGCCTGGTTTGTACGGACCATATGTTCGTTCCGGTGAAAACACTGCAAGTGTTCCAGACACAATGACGCCCGATGAACTCACGCTAGATGCCGCAGTCACATTATTGAAAGCACCAAAGGGTGATACACCAATGGGTGAACATGAGGGTTACCCAGTGTTCGCAAAGTCAGGTCGTTATGGTCCATACGTTCAGTGGGGAACCATGGATGTTCCACCTGAGGGTATGGAAAAGCCAAAGATGACTTCCTTGTTCAAAACAATGAACATTGATCGGCTGTCAATGCAAGATGCGCTAGACCTTTTGTCATTGCCACGCACCATTGGTGCAGACCCAACCGATGGCGAACTAATCACTGCGCAAAACGGTCGCTACGGCCCATATGTGAACAAGGGCAAAGAAAGTCGCACACTTCAAACCGAAGAACAACTTCTTACAGTTACTTTGGAAGAAGCGCTTGCTCTTCTCGCAACACCTCGTGTATTCGGTAAAGGTCGCGCTGCTGCAAAGCCACCACTTCGCGAATTCGGAATTGACCCTGCAAG
>CALPPK020000323.1 GCA_943325435.2 Bifidobacterium breve | reverse complement strand
GGCTCAATGATTGCGTCGCAATTCAGCGGTGCTCAAAACTGGCCACTCGGATCTGCAATGGCGATTCTTATGATCGGTGCTGTTCTGTTGTCAATGGTTGTTGGTGCAGCGATTGTTTGGGTCATTACGTGGGTATTGAAACATCCGACTCCTATCTCAACTCGCGTCAAGCATTCACTTCATGAACGTTCTGTTGCTCGCACACGTGAAGGCAAGGGTGCGTTATTCAACTTTGATGTGCTGCCCATTGCGTTGACTATCTGGACAGTCCTTGTTTTGGTTTTCTTGTTCATACCTATCTTGTTGGTCGTGTTTCACTCATTTAATGGCGGAAGTTCGTTCACTATTTGGTCTGGAACTCCAGGCGTGAAGTGGTGGGATGAATTGTTCGACGGTTCAGTGGCTTGGGCAGTGCTTATCCGTTTTGCAGTTTTGTTTGTTGTATCAATCGTCCTTCGTAACGTGCTGATGCGCACCACGAAGATCTCTCGCCGTCTGCTCAATTGGTCGGGGCCAGCCGCGTTCGTGCTGGCTTTTGTAGTCAACGGACTTTCAACAGATTGGTATGAAACCGTGTTCGGCTTTGCCAGCATTGGTGACGCTATTCGTAACTCATTTATCGCAGCATTCGGCGCAACTATTTTGGCAGTAATTCTTGGTGGCTTTGCAGGCATTGCGCTTGCGCGTCGCCCTGGAGTGTGGACCAAAGTGTTTATGGCCACGGTGTTCTTGATTCTTGTGACACCTGAAATCATGGATGCAATTGCGCTTGCCACATGGTTCCCGCGCGTGGCAGATTTCCCGATTATCGGTTACCCGTTCAAGAATGGTTGGGGCCCGTTCAATGGCGGTATGAACAAACTGTGGGTTGGGCAATCTCTGTATGCAAGCGCGGTTGTAACTCTTATTGTTCGTGCTCGACTAGCTGGTCTCGATGAATCGCTAGAAGAAGCTGCAGCTGATCTTGGAGCAACTCCTGCTCGTGCATTCAGACAAATCACCTTGCCACTTATTTCTTCGGCTCTCATTGCTGGTGGTCTCTTGTCGTTCACGTTGTGTCTTGATAATGCCGTTATCTCGACCCTGATAAGTGAGGCTGGGTCCACCACGTTCCCAGTCGCTCTACTTGGGGCAACTCGCAGCACGATTAAGCCGTTCTGGGGAGTAGGCGCAGTAATTCTGTTCTGTGTCACCCTTGGTGCGTTGTGGTTTGTCACAGTTGTCTTGCGCAGGTCTGGTAGTTCATCAAGTGAAATCGCTGCCACCATTGCTGGTAGTTGACGTAGCGTTATACGTGTATGGAACCTCCGAGTAGTCGCGCAATAGCGGTTCAGCCAGCTAACTCTCCGGAGTGGGTGCGAGACGCAGTCATTGCTGGTGGCGGTCACATTGCAGAACCTGCTGATGCGTCTGCAATTGTTTGGACAGCAGCTCGTAACGCATCTGGCTTGCGAGAAGTTCTCGATGCGAATGCTCATCTTGAGTGGGTACAAGTTCCTTTTGCAGGAATCGAAAACTTTGTTCCGATTCTTGACGACAGTCGCATTTGGACATGCGGTAAAGGTGTCTATGCAGAGCCAGTAGCCGAACATGCCCTTGCTTTAGCTCTTGCCGGCATGAGACACGTATCAAGTTATTCGCGGGCCACTCAATGGACTGGTCCAGCTGGTCGCAACCTATTGGGCGCTTCAGTCACCATCGTGGGTGGGGGAGGAATTACAGAATCTTTAGTTCGATTGCTCCAGCCTTTCAATTGCAGTATCACTGTTGTGCGCCGAACAGTTGAAGATATTGAAGGTGTTGACACGGTTGTTGGGCAAGAGAACCTTGTTGATGCATTGGCAGGCGCTGACGTTGTTTTCTTGGCGCTTTCTCTGACACGAGAGACAATCGGATTGATTGGCAAGCCTGAACTTGAAGTGATGGAACCACATGCATGGATAATCAATGTTGCGCGTGGTGGACATATCGTCACAGATGATTTGGTGTGGGCGTTGCAGAACAATGTCATCGGGGGAGCTGCTCTCGACGTAACAGATCCTGAACCTCTGCCTGAAAATCATCTGTTGTGGGCGCTTCCTAATTGCATCATCACGCCCCATGTGGGAAATACTCCAGAGATGGCGGTGCCGTTATTGTCGGCTCGCATAACGGAAAATGTCAAACGATTCATCAATGATGAGACTCTCATTGGCCTCGTCGATGTGCGTCATGGGTACTGAACGAACGCACTACCAAATTCTCGGTGTATCTGCAGAAGCAAGTACCGATGAAATTCGTCGTGCGTATCGGGCGCGAATGCGCGCTGTTCACCCAGACGTCAACGTGAACTCAAATGACGAATCACAGCGAATAACTGAAATCAATTTGGCATGGAAAACTTTGTCAAGCCCTCATTTACGTCGTGCCTATGATTCATCGGTTCTGACCACGAATAATGCGTCTGTCAGCGGTGGCACTAGAAATACAGAGACATTCATTACGTATTCGCCAGCTCGATTCCCGTGGCGAGGAATGATCATTGCCTGTGTTGTCGGTGCAGCCTTGGTTCTCATTGCTCATGCAATGACTTCACCAAGCGTCCCTCGTCCTGTTGATCAATTGTTGTCTTCCGGGTCATGTGTCAATATCGATTCCTCGCTTTCCGCAGTAGAAGTCGCTTGCACACAGCCTCACGACGCAGTGGTGGAGCAGTTGATTGCAATTGACCGTACATGTCCTTTGGAAATGGGTCAGTTCAATGATCGTCAAGGCATGGGTGTCGTATGTGTTCTGCCTGCGCGGCCAGTGCCAGGCGTGCAATTGCCAGGGGTGCCTGGGTAACTACTGAAAACCGAACTTATGGTTCCCTAGGCAATGGTCATGATGCTGGGCATAAGGAACTATCGTTGGGCTAGTGCGTAAGTTATGTGAAAGACCTGGATGCGCTGGTCTCGCTGAAGTCTCATATGGCATAGACAAAGCACAACTTTTAGTGTGGGTTGATAACAGGGCAGTTCCGGAACGTGAATTGGCAGGTCGTCTATGTCGCCGTCATGCAAATGCGCTCAGTGTGCCGCGAGGATGGACCATTGATGATCGGCGTGATGCTGTTCCTAAATTGTTTCGAGTAAACGATGATCCGCAGCCACCTCCGGTTACGCGTACAAAACGCGTTTCTCCGAAAAAAACAGAACGCGAGCGTCCTTC
>CALPPK020000322.1 GCA_943325435.2 Bifidobacterium breve | reverse complement strand
TGACACTCTTGTGGGCCCAACACTTCTTCAGTGGGGAACAGAAGAGCAGAAGAAGGAATTCCTTCCACAAATTCTTAATGGTCAAATGCGTTGGTGCCAAGGTTTCTCCGAACCGAACTCAGGTTCAGACCTTGCAAGCTTGAAAACAACTGCTGTTCTTGACGGTGACGAATGGATCATTAACGGCCAGAAGGTATGGACCACACAAGGCCACCACGCCGACTATTGCTTCCTTCTCACACGTACTGACCCTGATGCGCCAAAGCACAAGGGAATTTCATACTTGTTGGTGCCAATGCGTCAGCCTGGTGTTGAAGTACGCGGAATCGTGCAGCCAGACGGCACCGCAGAATTCTGTGAGGTGTTCTTCGATAACGCACGTTGCCCTAAGGACAATGTTGTTGGCGGAATCAACAACGGTTGGATCGTTACAAACTCCACTTTGGCGTTTGAGCGCGGAATGTCTGCTACCACCGGCTACCGCCGCTTCGAAGCGGAATACAAGGCAATGGTGCGTGGTGCGAAAGAAAACGGACGCATCAATGACCCAGAAATTCGTCAGCGCCTTATGCAGTACTACACAAAGATTCAAATCTTGAAGATCAACGGACTTCGTTCATTGTCAACGACGCTTATGGAAAAGAAAGATCCGAGCATGGCAGCACTTGGTGCTAGCAACAAGATGTTCTGGACCGAGATGCACCAACGCGCGATGGAGCTAGCTCTTGACATCTCAGGCGCCAATGCAATGCTTGTTGATTACGCAATGGGCGATGGCAACTGGCCAGGAACTTCACGCGACAAGCGTCGTGAGGGTTACCCAGTCAGTGGCATGATGTCGTCATTCTTCTTCTCGCGTTCAGAAACAATCTGGGGTGGAACAAGTCAGATTCAGCGCAACATTGTTGGTGAACGAGTACTTGGTCTTCCTAAAGAGCCAAGCAGCAAATAGAACTAAGTTCTGTCAGCATCATTTGATGCTGACTCATTATCTTGATACGCGGCGTGTGTGCGCAACGGCAGTTCTTTCACGCGAAGACTGAACAGAAATGCAATGACCATAAGTGGAATTGCAAATCGGAAAACAGTGGTAATCGCATCCGACATTGCATTGATCACATCTGTACGACCTGGTTCGGGAAGAGTATTAATCTTGCGCGGCGCCCGAAGTAATTTCGGGTCAACTGTTCCAGATAATTGTGCGTTCAAGATCGTTCCGTAGACGGCAACAGAAATAACGCTTCCAAGCGAGCGACACAGTTGGGCAGTCGAGCTAGCGATGCCGAGGTCGCGAATATCAACGCTGTTTTGAATGGCGGTAGTTGATGTTGGAAATGAGGCACCAGAACAAAAACCAATGAAGGCCATTCCGATGAGGCCTACTCCAATGCCCATTCCAGATTTAGAGATGAACGCTACGAGTGTCATTCCAACGATTCCGAGTGCAGTACCGATAATGGGCCAGATCCGATAGCGGCCACTGGCGGTGACTTTTCGTCCGACGAGCGTGCTCGAAAAAGTGAGACCAAGCATCATTGGTACGAGTAGCAACCCAGAATTCGTTGGCGAGATGCCAGTAACTGCTTGTAAGAAGAGTGGCATGAATGAACTCACCAAGGTCATGGCTGCACTTACGAATGTGGTCAGTGGAATCAAAGTATTGACTGTTGGATTTTTGAAGAGGTGCAGCGGAAGCATTGGGTTCTCTGCATGCGGTTCCCATAAGAACAGCGCAATGATCAAAATAGTAGATACCAAACCGAGGCTAAGAGTAGAGCGAGATGTCCAACCGTATTCAACAGAAGCCCATGAGATGGTGAGAATCAATGTGCCAATTCCTCCGACAAGCAGCACTGCGCCAAGTGTGTCGATGCTGGTGTCGCGACGTGTCGTTGGCAGGCGCAGATATTTCTGGGTCATTAGAAGAGCGACAAGTCCGAACGGCAGATTGATGATGAAGATCCACCGCCAGGAAAAATTGTCAACAATGATTCCGCCAATGAGTGGTCCGAGTACACCGGCGATTGCAAAAACGCTGGTGAAGGCACCGACGTATCTGCCCCGCTCGCGCGGAGGGACAATGTCAGCGATAACAACAAATGTCATGGCCATAATTCCGCCACTTCCGATTCCCACGAAAGCTCGCGCCGCTACGAGGACAGTCATGTTTGGTGCGACCGAACAAAAGACAAGTCCGAGTAAAAACACACTGATTGATATTTGGGTTAATTTCTTACGCCCGTATAAGTCGCTCAATTTTCCAATGAGAGGAGTGGCAGCTGTTGACGTCAGGAGATAGGCAGTAAGGACCCAGGTGTAGGCCTTCGTGCCGCCTCCGCCAATTTGACTCACGATCTCGGGGAGTGCGGTGCTTACGATTGTCCCGTTCAGTGCCGTGAGGAAAGCTGCGGCCATCATGGCTGCATAAATCAATTTGATGTCACGCTGGGAAAGAGAAAAAGTTGAAGTTTCGATAGTTGCATTCTACAACTAGTGAGATTGTGCATCACGAACCGTGGCTAATCTTCCGATGTGCAGTCTGATGTCCCTGTTTTCTCACGTCGTTCATATAAGGCACCGTTTGGTGTTCTCACCGTGGTCGGTTCAGACCTTGGAATTCGGTATGTGATGTTTAACAATGACGCGCATCCGAAGCCGCTTGAACGACTTCGTATTTCAGACTCTGAAATTCACGATTCAGTTAATGATGCGATCACTCAACTTGATGAGTACTTCAATGGGTCTCGTCGTGACTTTGAATTGCCACTAGATCTACAAGGCACGGAATTTCAAGTTGCAGCATGGAATGCGTTGGCAGAAATTCCGTACGGACGAACTGCTTCCTACGGGCAGCAAGCCGCTTCGATTGGACGACCAAAGGCGGTACGTGCAATTGGTGGTGCAAATGGCCGTAATCCAGTCGCAATTGTGTTGCCGTGTCATCGCATAGTCGGCGCAGATGGTTCGCTTACCGGTTTTGGTGGGGGAATAGAAGTGAAGAAGTGGCTACTTGACCATGAACAGAGCATGCTCCACAGTGCGACTGGCAATCGCGCCTAGATTGTTCGCATGAGCACTATCTCAACAGCCCTTGCAGTTCTTCTGATCATTGTCTGCATCGGCTCTGCGTTAATGGATTTTCGCAAGCAGGAAAAGATTGTTGCATCAATGAAAAAGCTGAAAGTTCCGGCGGAACGA
>CALPPK020000321.1 GCA_943325435.2 Bifidobacterium breve | reverse complement strand
GCGCTGCTGCTGCGGTCAATACTTTCCACGTGCTCGGACCTACTCGTCCGTTCACTGGCAACTTGACTCGCTTTTGAAACAGCTTCACATTGTTTGCAAGAGCGGTAGTAAATATTCCAGTACTTGTAATCTTCTTTTTCAAGACTTTGGAAAGAGCCTGTTGCAATGACGAGACCGCAGGATGGCGTGATCCGACCTTGAGAACCGCAAGATCGACACGACCTGCAAGTCCTAAAGCGTCCCATGTAGCTCTGTCTACAATGCCCGAAACGGGAAGAACTGAAGCAGTCTGAAAAGCTCTGACCGCACGCTCGGTACCGGCGCCAAAGGCACCATCTGTTGCGAGTCGAGATTTACCGCGGAGCTTCAGTGCGAGATTTAGTTTCTTTTGAACGATAGTCACCATGGCGCCGGTGTTCTTTTTAGCAAGGGGGAGACCGAGCATTAAAGGCGCGACAGCAGCCGTTGTCGGCAGAGAGCCAGCAGCACGTAATGCGTCGAGTTGTTGGCGAAGGAACAAAGCAAACTCAGCTTGTCCAGTGGTTGATAAGTGGACATAACAACACAGAGAAGAGTTGTCAAACCATCTCCATTGATGTGCAGCCGAGGAGGCCGCATTCCAGTCGAAGATGCTGATTCCGGGGTTCTTTTCTGCAGCAGCAGCCAAGACAGCATTTGCCTTTGCATAGTTGCGAGTTGTGGAACGAGTAGACATGTTGACGAATACCACTCTTTGGACAGCTTTAGAGATGAGTGCTGCCAGCATCTGCTGTACTTCACCTTCAAATGTGGCCGGGTCGTCGTTGTAGCCCAGTTCAACTATTGCTATCGCAGGTGCCTCACGTCCATTGACAACACCAACACCGTCGGAATTCATCTGTGGTGCTACGACAGGGAAGAGGCAACCGGCGCCAGCCATTCCGCGACCTGCACAAGATTGATAGGTCATCACTGGATACGCGGGTGTGACAATCGCTGCGAATTCGGTTGCAATGCTTTCGCCAACAGAGTCACCGACAAAGAGAATCGAACCGACTGGAGGTGATGCTGGGTCTGCAGCAGCAACAGGGAACGCTTCATACCACGGTGAATTCAGGTCGAAGTCACTTCGGAACTGCCATCCAGTGCGAGTGACAGAGCCTGCAGTGCCCGTGATGACTACAGACGTGGTGTATCCGTTCCAGTCGCCGCCAAGTCCATCGTGAGATGTTGTCATTGAGGTAAAGACACCAATAGAGGGGAATGCCTTTTGTAGATCAGTGGAAGATAAAAGTCGAGACCACGATTGCAGGGCTGCGTCTGCTGCGATGTCGCCGTTATCAACTTGAGCGGGGAATTGCCCGCCTGCCGTGCGTCCTCCATTTGATGATGTGAATTCAGTTCGCATAATCGTGTTGCGCGAGTCTTTGATTACGTATCCGGCAGTATCGGCTATTGCCTGGTCGGTACGTTTGTCTTCAATCACGCTTGCAGTTTTAGAACCGACTGTCCGTAGCGCAGCTCCGCCATACACCTGGCAATCTTCGGTATCGCATGTCTTTGCATATGAGTATCTAGCTTCAGATAGTGAATAGCTTCGGGCCGCAACTGACTGTGCCCTCAATGCGTTCATTCCTAGTCCGCCAGCTATGTCACCCCATCCGGCAGGAGACTCGCGCGGGACAACCCCACGCAAATATGCCTCAGCATTAAGCAAGTTCACTGTTCGCCGATTTCCCAAAATGTCAACCGTCGCGCGAATGCTGCCTCTGTAATAACGAATGCGGCCGTTCTTGAACGTGGTGGACGGTGGTTCACAAACGCCAAGCAAGTCGGTTGGTGCAATGGCAGTAGGGACGGATCCTTGCGACGACACAAAATCAATTGGGCCCACAACGTTGTCGCCGATGAGTGTGAATCCAGTTGGGTTATCAGTATCGGCCGCACACGTTGCAGAGGGGGCTGCATAAATGTCGAACACGTTGTTGCCAACCATGCGAGCAACAAGTCCGCCGTATGCACCAGCAGCGCCGGTCCACGATGCGGTGACGTTGTCAGAGATCACTGCTGTAGATCGTGCGTCAAGAGTTTGAAGTCGAACGCTCATGACACCGCCTGGTGTTGCAGAAGCGTCAGCTTCAGTGAGGGTTGCAAGGGTGCGACCGCTACCGCCGTAATAGAAATTCAGAATGTCTTGCCATGACGTACCGAGTTTTGTGGCCCAACCAAGCGCACCGTATTGACTAAGTCCGCGACCATGACCGTTTCCGTGCCCGCGAATGACGACTCCAACTGGGGGGAGTGCCTCGGCATGAACTGCTGTGTTAGGTGCCGAAGTGAAAAGTGTCGTGACAAGTGAGACGAAAACAAGAAAGATGCCGACACGGCGCAGAGGTCTTGTCGGGGTAGCCATGAGTTACCACGCTAGGTGGTCTCGACCACTTCATGGTGGCGGTCTGTCTCGTCTCGCTCTTGTACAGCAACGCCCGTCAAAACTAAGGCCATTCCGAGGAGGTCAAGAACGCTCGGAGATTGATTGAGAAATACAAATCCGAAGATTGCTGCACATACAGGAAGTAACGCCAACATGACGGAGAAACGTCGAATGGGAATTCGACGAAGCGTTGACTGGTCAATCCCGTAACCGATTGCATTTGAAAGCAATCCAACGAGGATGCACCCGATCAGTATTTTCCCGCTTGAAAATGCTGCACTCGCATCACCTGCAGCAAACGGCGTTATGACGATGCCTCCGAAAAGTAAACCGAGTGCGAGGCCTGACACTCCTCTGTCTGCCAGTGCAACGCGCGAACCCATCACGATGTAGCCCGCCCACATGACCGATGCAGCCAAGATGAACACGAGTCCTAATGGTTCGTTACCTAGTTCTACGCCGCCCAAGACAACAACGCCGACTGCGGCAAACAACAGTGCAATCGTGTTGCGCACTGACCTGGTGCGAAGTGCAGCCACAGTTATTGGTCCGATGAATTCAATGGTGACGCCTTTACCTAGGGGAAGACGGTCAATTGCCAAGTAGCAGAATAGGTTCATTAATGCTGTCGATGCACCAAACGCGGCCACCCAATACAGTTCGCGACGAGTCCAGCGCGCATGTGACTGACGAAAAGAAAATGCAAGCAGAATTAGTGATGCGCTAAGAACACGTAACCAGGCAACGGTTGCAGGCGAGACTTCATCAAACAAATTAACTGCAATGATTGCGC
>CALPPK020000320.1 GCA_943325435.2 Bifidobacterium breve | reverse complement strand
TGTCTCGACTTCTGAGACTCCGTCTTTCGATAGCAATCGGTATTCGGTGTTATCTGGCCCTAAGGGGAAGATCTCTGAAAAGACAAAATCTGGCATGCAACTAGGTTAGAACGAACCCACTCGGGGCGCTCTATGCGCTCGGGTCGATGGGCCAATCGTGCTTGGGGTATCGGCCAGCCATTTCTTTGCGCACCTCTGCCCACGAGCCTTTCCAGAAGCCAGGTAAGTCAGCGGTGATCTGGATGGGCCGTTGTGCAGGTGACAAAAGCTGAATGCGAAGCGGGATTGTGTTGCTGAGAACAGATGGGTGAGTGGTGACGCCGTAGAGGTGTTGCACACGTATGGAAATCATCGGAGCAGCTGGGTCTGCGTAGTTGATGTCAACCGGTTGACCACGCGGCGGAGAGAACTGCGGAGGCGCTAGTTGGTCAAGTTGCGAACTTGCATCCCAGCCAAGGGTTGATTGCAACACCATTGTGACGTCAACTTTTGCAAGGTCGCTGCGTGATGTTGCGCCCGCAAGAAAGGGGACAAGCCATTCCTCAAGAGTTGCGAGCAAGTGTGAATTCGAAGTCTCTGGCCACGCGTCGCCTTGATGGTGGCGCATAAATGCAATGCGTTGCCGAAACGTTGTTGCAGAACCGTTACCAAGCACGGCCATGTTTGTTGCGCGTACTCGTTCAAGAAGAGCATCAGTTGTTTCGTCGCATGGTGTGGGCTGCAGGTCGCGTTCATCAATGCGGATGCTTCCAACTTTGCGCACCACGCGTTGCACGAGGTCGTCGCGAGACTTGTCCCACAGTAGGTATGACTCAAGTTCAACATCGTCTCCGAGAACCGTCGCAATGAACTCAATATCCACGGCTGCGCCGCGGCGAAGTCGAGATGTTGAGCGTTGTGCATCGATGTCGGCAGCAACTACAAACTTCTCGCGCGCAATTGGATCTTTCGAATCCATAGTGACGCCGCCACCGCCGCGCATCACAAACTGGCCTGGCGATGTTCTGCGCATGCCAAGCCTGTCTGGGTAAGCCGACAACAAAACAACGCCACACAATGAATCGACCGCATCATCTGAAACATTGTCGTCAGTATGAATTGATGACCGTCGTGCAATATCACGTGCCGCTTCAAGAACGCGGCGAGTGGCACCGCGATCTGCTGCGTCATGGTGTGCAATACCAAGGACAGCTTTCACTCGAAGTGCTAGGTCTGCAGGCAGTGTGTCTGGTTTGCCGCGCATGATGTCGCGCTCTTCCAGCAACGCAGCAACCACACATGCAATCCAACCGTGAGGGTGAAGGTCTCTGTTGCGTGCAACCATGGTGCCAAGGCGTGGGTGCAGTGGCAAACCAAGTACAGACCTACCAAGTGGGGTGATGTGGCCTTCATTATTCAGCAAGTGCAACATGGTCAATGTGTCAGTAGCTACGCGTAATGACTTCTCGGGCAGTGCATCAAGAAAAGACAACTGTGCAAGCGGGGTTCCCCATGCGGCAACTTCTAACGCAACACCACACAGGTCAACTTGGGTGATTTCGGCCGGTAAATGAGGAAGGCGAGTGGAGTCCTCAATACGGCTCCACAATCTGTATGCAACACCTTCACGTACGCGCCCTGCTCGGCCACTGCGTTGGTCTGCAGATGCTCGCGACGACGTAACAGTGACCAATTCAGTAAGCCCAGTTCGCGAATCAAGTCGCGGCACACGAGCGATACCAGCATCAACCACAATGTGGACCCCATCAACGGTAAGTGAAGTTTCGGCAATATCGGTAGACAACACCACGCGACGACGGCCAAGATTGCTGGCGTTTAGCGCTGCGTCTTGTTCAGAAAATGGCAGAGCACCTGCGAGCCGCAGTACATCGACGTTGCCCGCCACGCGTTCTTTCAACAACGTTTGCGCCCTATTGATTTCGCCAATTCCAGGCAGGAAGACCAAGATGTCGCCATCGTCAGTGTTGAGGGCCCCAAGAACTACATCTGTGATTGCATTCTCAAGTCGGTCATTACGTTGGCGAGGCACGTACCGCACATCTATGGGGAAGGTGCGACCTTCTGAAGTGATGATTGGTGCATCGCCCTTGTCGTCGGCAAGCACATGTGCAAACAATTGTGTTTGCGCCGTGGCGGACATCGCCAAGATCTTTACGTCTGTAGAAAATGTCTTGATTGCGTCAAGCAGAAATGCGAGACCAAGGTCTGTTGGCACATTGCGTTCGTGTACTTCATCGAAAATCACTAGTGCAGTGCCATCAAGTGTTGGATCGTTTTGTAAACGCCGCGTCAGAATTCCCTCTGTCAACACTTCGATGCGTGTGTTGGCACCGATCTTTCGTTCGTCACGAGTTTGGTATCCAACTGTGTCGCCAACTTTTTCGCCCAGCATGTGTGCCATGCGTTGTGCTGCTGCTCGTGCGGCAAGCCGGCGCGGTTCAAGCATCACAATTTTGCGGCCTGCTACCCAGTTTTCATGCAATAGGCGAAGAGGAACAAGAGTTGTTTTACCTGCACCAGGTGGAGCAATGAGTACGGAGTGTCGACGAGAGGCGAGTGCGTCTCTTAGTTCGGCAATGGCCTCTTCAACAGGGAGGCCTGTGTTCGATAACGAATCAGACAAGTGCGGGTGTGCCGCGAAATGAACCAGGGTCGCCGGGCGCAGGAATGGTGGGTCGAGACCAGTTGGTCAGGGCTGCCACGGCTGCGGCGACTTCTTTCCAATCAGCCGATGTCCATCCTTGTGCTGCATTCGGAACAGATCCGTCAGACTTGATGAGAACAAATGCAGGAAGCTCGGTTAATCCGAGCGCCTTCACCGCAACACGATCAGGATCACAGAAGACTAAGAACTCGTCGGCGTATGGACCAAGGAATGCGCGAGCATCACTGGCATCACACGTGACGATGAAGTTGATGCGAACTGCGGCACCAGAGAATTGGCGCAAGATGCGAACTGCGGTTTCAAGAATCCACGAGCTCTCGTTCGTGAATGGGTCGAGAACCACCGAAGCTAGGTGAAAAGTGGTGAGCCACTGTTGAAGAGTCTTCGCATCACCTTTGAGAGGGGTGAGAGTGAGGTCCATGCTGGGGTTGGGGAGAGATGCGGTTGCCACGGCTTCAACGCTAGTTCAGTAGCGTTGAGAACATGCACCCCATCGAGCATCTCCGTTATGTGGCGCGAGCCCACGGGGCAGACCCGGTGGA
>CALPPK020000319.1 GCA_943325435.2 Bifidobacterium breve | reverse complement strand
GTCAACCATTGGGCGTTTCTTGCCCGAGCGCTGACGCCATGATGTGCCTCTGCCGATAATTGACAAGATACGTGCACGAGTCTCCGCTGGATCAATGACATCGTCAATCTCTACGTGGCTTGCCATGTTCAGTGCATTGCCTCGTTCATAAGCGCTTGCTATCAACTTTGCTTCAAGTGCTGCACGTTCTGCATCGTCGGTAATTGCTTCAAGTTCTTTGCGGTACCCAAGACGAACTGCGCCCTCAAGTCCCATTCCGCCAAACTCGCCAGTTGGCCATGAAACAGTCATGGTGTTGGCATGGAAGCTGCCACCAGCCATTGCTTGCGCGCCGAGGCCATAACCCTTACGCAACACAATGGTGATCCATGGAACCGTGATGCTGGCAGCAGTGACAAACATGCGGCCAAAGTGACGTACCTGGGCGGTCTGTTCTGCATCTGGGCCCACCATGAACCCTGGAGTGTCACACAAGCTGATAATCGGAATGTCATATGCATCACAGAGTTGAATGAATCGTGATGCCTTATCTGACGAATCGGAATCAATTGCGCCACCAAGGTGCGCTGGGTTGTTAGCGATGACACCAATGACGCGACCCTCAACTCGCATGAACACAGTGAGAATTCCGATGCCGAAAGTTGGGCGCAATTCAAGTGCTGTTCCAATGTCGGCCAATGCATCAATCACGGTGCGCACGTCGTACACGCGTGTGCGCTGTTCAGGTATCAACCCGCGCATCACATCGTCAGGGTGCCTGGTCCATGTAGACAAGGGGCCTTGAAAGTACGACAAGTACTGCTTGGCTGCAGCGACCGCTTCTTCTTCATTAGCGACGCGAATATCTACAACGCCATTTGCTGTTTGCACATTGATGTCGCCAATGTCCGTTGGCTTCACTGATCCGAGTCCGCCGCCTTCAATCATGGCGGGGCCAGCCATTCCGATGTTCGAGTTCTCTGTAGCGATAATCACATCGCAGCATCCGAGTAATGCTGCGTTACCGGCGAAGCAATAGCCCGATGTAATGCCAACGATTGGTACAAGGCCTGACAGTTGAGCAAAGTACGCGAATGCCAAGCAGTCAAGACCAGCAACACCAGGCGAGTCTGTATCGCCAGGGCGACCTCCACCACCTTCTGCGAACAAAATGAAAGGCAAACGAAGTTGTTCAGCAACCGCGAACAGGCGGTCCTTCTTCTTGTGATTCAACGAGCCCTGTGTGCCGGCCAGCACTGTGTAGTCATACGACGCCACAGCGACTCGCGAGGCATCTTCATCGAACAGTGAGCCGTTTACGGTTGCGAGACCACCGACAAGGCCATCGCCAGGTGTGTTGCGAATTAGATCGTCAAGAGTTCTGCGTTGACGTTGTGCAGCTACAGCAAATGATCCGTACTCAACGAATGAACCATCATCGACGAGGTCTGCAATGTTGGCACGAGCAGTGCGTTGTCCTTTGGCGGCGCGGCGCGCCACTGCTTCTGGGCGAGCATCATCAGTAGTCAGGTGTCGGCGATCGCGGTATCGAGCGAGGTCAGCACGCTCACCAGTTGCAGCTACATCGGAAGCTTCAGTGGCAGTGACATCAGCAATTGCACCTGGCGTGATGTGAACCAGTACTTGCCCAGCGGAAATTGTGTCACCTTCAGCTACCAACACAGCCGCGATGGTTCCTTCGACGCCCGCCTCAACGGGGTGTTCCATCTTCATTGATTCGAGAATCAGAATCTCACGGTTGGCACGAACTGTGTCACCCGGTTTCACGGTGATCTTGAAGACTGTGCCAAGAATTGGTGACGAAACGTTGTGGGTAGCCATGGCTCATTGTCTCACACAGTCACTTGTCACATCATGTCGAGGGTTCACCTAAAAGCCATGTAGCGCAAACCTAAACACCGCCATTTTGTAATTTCGACAGAACAACATTGTGGTTGTGAGGATCCACCCCCTGATCAGCACGATTGTTGGCGAGCGCGCCTTACGACCGATTTCGGTCATCTCAATCGTCTCCGGAATTGGGACGGTTCTCAGTCCGGCATTGTTCAAAGCACCATTGGTTTTGTCTTTGCTTAGTCCACGAATTCCGTTTCTACTTCTGGCAGCTGGTGGAACAAACCCGTTCTTGTTCGTGACGCTGATTGGGATTCGTTTATCAATTACCGATTGGCACTGGTTTGATCTTGGGCGAAGACGTGGCCGCCAGTTGGCAATGAAGTCTCGGATATCACGAAAGATATTGATGTGGAATCCTCGCGCTCAGAAAGTCGGCGTTATTGCTCTTCTGACAATCCGACCAATTTCTCGCCACTTGTTGTTGTCGGGAATGGTGGGACTCAAATCCCGAACGGTCGCTTTCGTTGACGTCATCAGCACTGTTGTGTTCTTGGTCGCCATCATCATGACTGTTAAGGGTCTTCGATAGTAGATTTCCTCGAGTGCTTGCTCTTGTAATTGGTGCTTTTCTGCTGGGGTGGCTTGTAAGAACTATTCGACCAGTTCCCGTTGTGGTTACTGCGTGGGCGGACAAGTATGTGCTGCAAGTGGCTTTGCCTGCTGTAATTATCGCAAAAATCAGCAAGGTCACATTTGACGCAGACGTTGTTCTGCCGATTGCTGTGGCATGGGCAGTGATGCTCGTTTCAATTGTTGCGGTACTGGTCGCTTCGCGGATATTCAAGTGGAGCCGATCTCTCACTGGAGCATTGCTGCTTGTCGGTGTACTTGGCAACACAAGTTTTCTGGGGCTGGGCATGGTGGAGAGTCTGTTAGGTACAGACCATCTCGCATCGGCAATTGCGTATGACCAAGTCGGCACGTTTGTTGGCCTTGCTTTGTGGGGTTCATTTGTTGCAAGTACCTACGGTGTTGGTGAAGGTGGCTGGAAATCAATTTTGAATCGGCTCGTGCGCTTTGGGCCATTCTTGGCACTGATTGCAAGTCTCGTGTTTCGAGTCATCGAACTTCCTGAGGATGCATACCCGGTTCTCAATGCCATCGGGAAAACAGTTGCACCCGTAGCAATGTGCGCATTGGGTTTGCGTTTCACATTGAGTGTCAGTCGTTCAGTTCAGGTGCCTGCACTGTTTGGTCTCGTAACAAAGATGGCAGTACTTCCTGGACTTGTCTATGTGGTGGCCTTCTTGGTTGGTTCTCCACATGACCTTGCATGGTCAACATCGATACTTCAGGCTGCTGCGCCTCCGATGGT
>CALPPK020000318.1 GCA_943325435.2 Bifidobacterium breve | reverse complement strand
CGTCGCCACGTAAAGATTGCTGCCAACCTTGTGCGCGATGTCGAGTACTACGGATTTGTTCGCGACCAACGACTACGCCGTGTCACCGAAACACAAGTCGGTTCCGAAGCGTTGCAACAAATAGAGGAAGCCCAATTTGTAAAGACGGTTGACCAGGAACTTGACGATGTTCTGTCATACGCATCTGAAATGGGCGTGAGTTCACCTCAAATTGATCTATTAAGAACCATTGGTGAAGGAAGACACGCAGATGACATTGCTACAGACCAGGGCGTGTCACCACGAACAGTGAGAAATCATAAATACACAGCCATTAGACGTGTGCAACATGTTCTTGCTAAGAACGAAAAAACCAGTTGATGCTAGCGATGCAGTTTCACGCGACGTAACCGCAAACTGTTTGTTACTACGAACACCGAAGAAGACGCCATAGCCAGGCCCGCCCACATTGGGTTCAATCTGCCAGAGGCTGCTAACGGAATTGCAGCCACGTTGTATGCAAATGCCCAGAACACATTGGTGCGAATAGTGCGAAGTGTTGCTCGCGACAACCGAATTGCGTCAGGAACCGAGCGCAAGTCTCCGTTCACAATTGTGAGGTCACTTGCTTGCATGGCAACGTCTGTTCCGCCACCCATTGCAATTCCAACATCAGCTTGCGTTAGTGCCGCAGCGTCATTTACGCCATCGCCCACCATTGCAACTGCATAGCCGCGTTCTTGCAAATCACGAACTACCGCAACTTTGTCTTCTGGCATCACACCGGCATACAAGTGATGCTCATCAGTTTCAATGCCAACAGATTCAGCAATTGCACGTGCAGTTGTCGCATTGTCCCCTGTTAACAAGATTGGCGCGAGACCCATGAGGCGCAACGAAGCAATCGCTTCAGCACTGGTCGGTTTGGGCTGATCAGCCAATGAAATCACGGCTTTTGCCTGCCCACCCCACGTCACAATGACTGCAGTATGGCCCAACTCGCGCGACGATGTCAACGCATCACGAATGACTTTGGGCAAAATCACAAGCCGTTCGCGGAACATTTCTTCGCGACCAACCGTGATGATTGTGCCGCCAATGCGACCTGTTGCTCCTACACCTGGCAAAGATTCAAACTCGTCAAGCGATGGCAACACACCAACCTCTTCTTCAGCTGCACGCACAATGGCGCGCGCAATAGGGTGCTCACTGCTCTTTTCCACAGCTCCGGCATTTAACAATGCTTCATCACGAGACACTCCATCAACACACATCACATCAACCAATGTCATCACGCCAGTTGTAACGGTGCCGGTCTTATCAAGCACCACCGTGTCAATGCGGCGCGTGCTTTGCAGAACATCAATGCCTTTTATAACGATGCCCATTTGAGCAGCGCGACCACTACCCACCATCAATGCAGTGGGTGTTGCAAGACCAAGAGCGCATGGGCACGCAATAATCAGCACTGCAACAGCAGCGGTAAATGCTTTCGAAGCTTCGCCGTCGAAATACAACCATCCAGCCAATGTGGCTGCGCTGATGAAAAATACTGTTGGAACAAAAATACTGCTGACCTTGTCGGCAAACTTCTGCACCGGGGCTTTCGTGGCTTGAGCCTCACGAACCAATTTGGCCATTCGAGCAAATGTTGTCTCGGCACCCACTCGAGTAGCGCGCACCACAATGCGGCCATTCATGTTCACAGTTGCTGATGTCACCGAATCGCCAACCACAACATCAACTGGCACGCTCTCGCCTGTCACCATGCTCATGTCAATGCTGGAAGTACCTTCGGCAACTACACCATCTGCAGCAATCTTTTCCCCAGGTCGCACAACAATCATGTCGCCTTCACGCACAACAGATGCCGGTATCGACACCTCAACGCCATCGCGCAATACCGTCGCATACTTTGCACCTAATGCCAACAACGATCGCAATGCATCACCTGCTGAATGCTTTGCTCGCATTTCCAAGTAGCGACCAACCAAAATGAACGATGTAACCGTGGCGCCCACTTCGAAATACACATGCGACGAACTGGACTGCGTCATTGTCATTCCGGCATGGCCAGCCGATGCAATTGCCTCGCCCCACACCACGGCCCAAATGCTCCAGGCAGTCGCTGCAATTACACCAACACTGATCAGTGTGTCCATCGTTGAAGTGCCATGCATTGCATTGCGAAAAGCTGTTTTATGGAACGGCCACGCTCCCCACGTAACAACAGGTGCCGACAAACCCATTGCCCACCATTGCCAGTTATGAAACTGCCACGCCATCACCATCGACAACAAGACAACGGGAACCGTAAACACGACAGAAATTCCCAAACGAATAGATGCTGCCCGCAAGCGCGCCTCAAGATCATCGTCAAATGGTTGATCATCCATCACCCGCGCCGAATACCCGGCATGTTCGATTGCCTTGATGACGGTTGCTTCGGAAACCGAATCCCCGTCGAAAGCCACCATTGCTGATTCGGTTGCGTAGTTGACGGCGGCTTCAATACCCGGAATGTCGTTGAGCTCTTTCTGAATCTTGGCAGCACATGCGCCACAGGTCATTCCCTGAACTGCAAGTTCTACTTCAATAATGGAAGCAGGGGGCAACACAACGCTCATACCTATTACCTACCACCGAATTCAGGTGAGCGCTTTGCCAGGAATGCATTGATGCCTTCTTGGGCAACTTCTGACACCACAGCGTCAGCCATAACGGCAGAAGCAAATTCATATGCCTGATCTTCTGGCAAAACAATTTGGTCGTAATAGGCGCGCTTACCAATTGCTTTTGATTCACGTGAACCGCGTGTCGCACGCGCCATTAACTCGTTCACTGCTGCATCAAGTTCATCATCAGCAACAACGGCATTCACAAAACCCCACTCCAAAGCAGTCGCTGCAGAAATTGCATCGCCAGTCATGGCCATCTCTAATGCACGCTTTGGTGACAAATTACGTGCGACCGCAACTAATGGTGTGTGACAAAACAAACCACCCTTGCCACCCGGAATCGCAAACCCTGCAGACTCGGCAGCAACTGCAAGATCACACGTGGCTACAAGTTGACACCCAGCAGCCGTTGCAAGTGCATGCACCCGAGCAATGACAACTTGCGGTATGCGATGCATCAACTGCATCAAGTTCGAACACACAGTAAAAAGCTCGAACGCATCATCTCGTGACGTGCCAGCCATCTCGCCGAAATTATGCCCAGCCGAAAAAACTGG
>CALPPK020000317.1 GCA_943325435.2 Bifidobacterium breve | reverse complement strand
GTTGCTCCGGCGCCAATGGAAGTGCGTTCATGCGTCTCCACGTGGGATGGCTCACGTCTTACACAGTGGGCGTGTAGCCAAGGTGCACACGGCGCCCGTGATGGATTAGCTGAAGTTTTCGGTTTAGAAAAGTCACAAGTCCGTGTCATCACGCCAGACGTTGGCGGCGGCTTTGGTGCAAAATCTGGTGTCTACCCTGAAGAGATTCTCGTGGGTTGGGCGACGCGCAAACTTGGCGTACCTGTCCGTTGGACCGAATCTCGTACTGAGAACATGTTGGCAATGGGCCATGGCCGTGCGCAACGTCAACGCACGCGCATGGGTGGCACTCGCGATGGTCGCATCACCGCATACCGGTTGGATCTTTTACAAGATGCAGGTGCGTATGCACGCGCTGGTGCAGTGTTGCCGTACATGACTCGCATGATGGCTGGTGGTGTGTACGACATCGCCAATGTGCAGTTCGAATCAAACTCCGTTGTTACTAACACGACACCAACGGTTGCATATCGTGGCGCTGGTCGCCCTGAAGCAACTGCAGCAATCGAACGCACAATCGATGAATTTGCTCGAGTGTGTGGCATCGACCCAGCTGAAGTGCGACGTCGTAACTACATTGCACCGTCTGATTTCCCGCTCACAACATCTATGGGTGCGAAGTATGACTCTGGAGAATATGCAGCAGCTCTTGAACTTGCATTGAAAGCAGCCGGCTATGACCAACTGCTTGTTGAACAAAAGAAGCGCCGTGACAGTAACGACCCTGTACAAATTGGTATCGGTATCGCGTCGTATGTTGAGACAACAAACCCAATGGGTTCAGGTGACTACGGCTCTATAGAAATCAAAGCTGATGGCGGCGCCATTGTTCGTACTGGTTCAAGTTCACACGGCCAGGGCCATCACACTGCATGGGCAATGATTGTTTCCGAAACAACGGGAATCCCGATGGACAAGATTGAATTCCGCTTTGGTGACACTGATGATGTTGACCGCGGGGGTGGCACCGGTGGTTCGCGTTCTCTACAAGTTGGTGGAAGTGCAGCAAAGTTGGCTGCTGAATCTGTGATTGAAAAAGCCCGTCAACGCGCTGCTGATTTGCTGGAAGCAGCAGTTGAAGATGTCATCATCGACACAGTTCGCGGAGCATTCCATGTCAAGGGTTCGCCAACACCAGCACGCACGTGGGCTGAACTTATGATCGAAATTGATGCACCGCTGGAAGCCGAAGTGGATTACGTGCCTGAAGGTGCAACATTCCCATTCGGAACTCATGTATGCATAGTTGAAGTAGACGTAGACACCGGTTCTGTTGTTGTTGCACGCCACATCGCATGTGATGACGCTGGAACAATTATTAACCCACTGTTGGTTGATGGCCAGGTACACGGCGGAATCGCTCAGGGTGTGGCACAAGCGCTTCTTGAAGTCATTGCGTACGACCCAGATGGCAACCCCATCACGTCAAACCTTGCCGATTACGGGTTCATTTCGGCCGCAGAATTGCCAAGTTTTGAACGTGTTCCCATGGAAACACCGACACCACGTAACCCGCTAGGTGCAAAAGGAATTGGCGAAGCCGGAACTATTGGTGCAACTCCAGCAGTTCATAACGCAGTAGTGAATGCTGTAAGCCACTTAGGCGTCACACATATTGATATGCCGTGCACATCTTTCAATGTGTGGACAGCAATTCAAGCTGCGCGATAATTACGCATCAATCGCAGCGCCGGTGATGTGAAGGCTGTCTTTTGCCAGCCATGAACCAATTGCAATGAAGAGCAACATTGCCGCTGCACACCAAATGAAAGTTGCTCTGCCAATTATTCCGTAGGCCGTGCCGGCCAACACTGCTGCAATTCCACCAGTCAAGGTTTGAAGTCCGCCGTACAAGCCCTGTGCCGATGCAAGACGTTCACGCGGGGCGACTAGTGCAACAGCTGCCGAGCCGCCGGTAATTGTGAGGCCATCAACGATGCCATGAACGATTCCGATGGCGAGCATGGGGTAGGGAGACCACAGTGTTCCGTACATGACAAGACATACAGCGCCAATAGATAATCCCGTCATGCTTGCTTTGAATGGTCCAACTTTCTGCGTTAGTCGGCCACCACGGGGTGCCAGAAAAATCATCGGGAGTGCAAACAAACTGATTCCAAGGTTTGCCACCCATGTGGGCGCCTTCATGTCGTCCATCATGACTGACCACACTGCGTCGAATGTGCCGATCATTGCGTAGAGCGCAAGGCCAATCACGATTGCGCCAGCGAGCGGACGAATACGCAGCATGTCAAAGGCCAATCTTTGTGTTGGTGCGTCCTCAATGTTTGCTTCCTTAAATTGCAAGTTGAATAATCCGTAAGCGACTACAACTAACAGCACTGCGACTATCAAAAATGGCGCAGCAATTCCGAGCGTGTCCGCCGTGAGCGCAGACACAATTGGGCCAGCTGTGAAGCCTGCGACGCTTGCACTAACAATGAGGCCCAGGTTCTGTCCCATTCGTTCAGGGTCAGACAAAATGAGAATGCGTCGTAAGGCAGGCTCGGAAATACCAACTCCGAAACCCGCAAGCAGTCGTCCGATAATTAACGGAAGAAATGCTTGGCCAAATGCCATAAACAAAGTTCCGATTATTTCTATTGTGATGCCGGCCATCACAAGTTTCTTTGCGTGGCCCTTATCTGCCAGCGGGGCGAACAGAATTTGTGACAGGAACCCAGTGATGAAACCGACGCCGACAATGATGCCTAGTTGTGCTTCAGTGATTCCATACTTGTCTCGGAAATCGTCGAGCACCGTGAACATGACGCCGTAGCCCATGCCACCAAGGGCAGTCGTGGCTTGAAGAAGGTACAGAGTTCTTTTACGCATGGCGAACTAGTTCTGAAGCGATGTCTTTACGTGGTCAATCAAAACCGGCCACGTGTTTCGTAAGCCCGGATGAAGATCAAAGAGGCCCACTTCGTCAACGGGCACCCATCGCAAATCGTCAGACTCAGCGTTCGCTTCGTATGCGCCTGCATCAGTTGTGGTGTGGGCGATCACAGTGTCGTATCGCCAGTTGCCATGATCATCAGAAAAAACAGCTTTGAATTCAAGATGCTGAGGTTCAATTCCTGCCTCTTCGTGTGCTTCACGTGCTGCAGCAGTTACTGAGTCTTCATGAGAATCGAGCGCACCGCCCGGCAATGCCCACGTGCCTCCGCCATGGGT
>CALPPK020000316.1 GCA_943325435.2 Bifidobacterium breve | reverse complement strand
GTCATTTAGGGCGGTGCGAACCCCTAATCCGTAGCCAATGCGAACCTTCATGTTTTCCATGCTGACACACGAGCCACGGGGCAATAGCCTCGGCGCATGGCGAATTCTTCCTCTTTTGACCCCGTCTCCCAATTTCGTGTTGATGGCAAGATCGCCATCGTCACGGGTGCCTCGTCTGGTCTTGGTGCCCGCTTTGCTCGTGTCCTCCACGCAGCAGGGGCCACAGTGGTGCTCACAGCTCGGCGTCTTGATCGTTTGGAGTCTTTGTCGAAGGAACTTCCAGGGTCGATATCCATTAAGTGTGATGTCGCCAGCGCAAGTGACCGCGAGGCGTTGATTGCTGAAGTTATTGCAAAATGTGGCCGAGTCGACATCTTGGTGAACAACGCCGGCATTACTCACAAGATTGCAATTGAATCTGAAACTCTCGACATGTTTGAAGAAACAATGGAAGTGAACACCACCGCAATTTGGCATCTATGCAAACTTGCAGGCGAGAGCATGGTTGCTAATAGAAGTGGCGTCATCGTGAATGTGGCATCCATATTGGGAATGATTGCAGGAACTCCAATTAAGCAAGCTAACTATGCCGCCAGCAAAGGTGCCGTTATCGCACTATCGCGAGAGATTGCTGTGCAGTGGGCCCGAAAAGGTGTGCGTGTCAACTCATTATGTCCTGGTTGGTTTGTCAGTGAAATGACAGCGGGAATGGATACTGATGACAGTTCGCAAAAATACGTGATGCAGAATTCACCGATTCCTCGCATGGGAGCAGAACATGAACTTGATGGTGCGTTGTTGTTTATGGTCAGTGATGCATCATCGTTTATGACAGGTCAATCAGTCATCGTTGATGGTGGCTGGACCGCTCGATGACAAATCAGCCGGGGGTTATGCCAGCACGTGTGGCATTGTCTGCACCAGGAATTCGACCTCTTCTGATATCTAGTTTTGTTCTTACAACTGGAGTCATGTTGCAAGCAGCAGCATTGGGCAAACACATCTTTGACATAACTGACTCAGAGTTAGACATTGGGTGGCTCGGGCTTGCTGAATTCATGCCTGCTGTGTTGCTGGTGCTTGTCACCGGAACAGTTGCTGACAGGCTTAATCGTAAGAAGGTTTCACTTCTTGCTCAGTTCGGTGAGTTCATCAGCTCAATTCTGTTGATGCTGTATGCGTTAACTGACCCCACATCGGCTGGCCCCATTTTCGCAATCGCAGTTCTGTTTGGTGCGTCGCGCGCATTTCTGTCGCCTGCATTGCGACCGATTGCTGCCATGATTGCACCAGATGGTGGACTGCCGCGCGTCATTGCGTTTTACAGCGCTACCTGGACAGGTGCTGCAATTTTTGGACCAGCAATTAGCGGGTTCTTGTATGCAGTTGACCCCGCGTTGGCCTACGGTGCAGCTGCACTTTTCATTTCGGGTGGCATGTTTTTCTTGTCCCTTGTTCAATTACCAAAAGTTGTTGAACCCGTCGAGCCGTTAGAGCGACCAACATTGCGCGACGCTGTGGAAGGCCTGGTGTTCATTCGCAAAACTCCAGTGCTGTTGGCGGCTATCTCGCTTGACTTGTTTGCTGTGTTGTTTGGGGGCGCAGTTGCGCTGCTTCCGGTTATTGCTGAAGAACAATTACATGTTGGGGATATCGCTTATGGATGGTTGCGTGCTGCCGGAGGAATAGGTGCAGCCACGATGGCGATCTTCCTAGCGTTTCGACCAATCCGTCGACATGTCGGTCGCACACTGTTAGTTGCTGTGGGAGTATTTGGTGTGGCCACAATTGTTCTTGGGACAACAAAATCGTACCTCGTTGCATTTATTGCACTGTTGGTCATTTTTGCTGCCGACATGATCAGCGTGTTCATTCGTAGTTCGCTAGTTCCACTTGTGACACCCGATGATAAACGCGGACGCGTCAGTGCAGTAGAAAATGTGTTCATTGGTGCGTCTAATGAACTTGGCTCATTTGAGTCTGGGGCTGTGTCCAGCTTTGTTGGTACACCTGCCACTGTGATCGGTGGCGGTATCGCAACACTGGCCGTTGCCGGAGTCTGGTGGGCGGCATTTCCATCTCTGAGAAATATCAACCGTTTCGAAGATCTTGAGACCAAAGAAGAGCAATGAAATCTCACGTAGTTCGCACCGCATGTACTTTGGATTGCCCGGATGCTTGCACGCTTGATGTCACTGTCACTGATGGAGTGATAACGGATATTGATGCAGCTAAAGATGGAGACATAAACCCGTTTACATCGGGTTTCATTTGCCGAAAAGTTCAACTGAGCACCAAGCGCATTTATTCACCTGAACGTATCGCTACACCGCTTATTCGTACTGGCACGAAGGGCGATGGTGAATTCCGTGCCGCATCGTGGGATGAAGCACTGGACCTTGTTGCGTCGCGAATCAAAGAGGGAATTGCTACCCGTGGAGTCAACAGCATTGCGCCGTACCTCTATAACTCGTCCTCAGGAATCGTGGAGGGCAACGGCTCAACGTTGGAACTATTTGCTCGCCTTGGTGCGCCAGAGATTGAGCACACAATCTGTGCCTTCACATATGGTCGTGCGTGGCAACAGGTATTCCCAGGTCTTTCATCGGCAGATCCGCAGTCAATCCCGAAAACAAAACTTCTCTTCATTTGGGGTGCAAACTCCACCGCATCGAACTCGCATCTTCCACCATTGGTAAACGAATGCAAAGCCAATGGGGGAACAGTCATTGTTGTTGACCCACGAGTGACGGGCATTGCAGATCGCGCTGATCTGCACGTGCCGTTGTTGCCAGGTACCGACGCTGTGTTCGCAATGGCCATTGCGGCAGAACTAGAACGCAGAGGCAAACTGAATTCAGCATTTATTCGCGATCACGTGAGTGGATCTGAGGAATTTCTTGCAGTGTGTCGTGAATGGACTCTTGATGACGCAGCAGATGAATGCGGCATTGATGTCTCTGTGTTTAATGAATGCGTTGACCTCATCAGTGATTCCTCCCCAGCCATGTTGCGCATAGGGTGGGGAGTCGAACGCAACGTCAATGGTGGCAGCAGCTTGCTCGCGATTTTTTCAATGTGGGCAGTTACTGGTCATTTCGGAATTGAGGGAAGTGGCATTCTTGGTTCTACGTCCCGGGTCTCGTCAGCACGAATTGATGCGTTGTTGCCAGAAATACAAGATGCACGATCAGTTGTAAACATGAATCATGTTGGTC
>CALPPK020000315.1 GCA_943325435.2 Bifidobacterium breve | reverse complement strand
ATGGCGCTGCGTACATGGACTTCTTCACAGCAACAGGCATTCTCGACAAGAAGCAAGTTGACGGAACCTACGATGGATCACCAGCATCATTCATTGCAGCTGGCGGAAAAGACACACAACAGGGTTTCGGTACAGCTGAGCCATACTTCTACAAGAATGTCCTCAAGGACTGGATGAAGGATGTTGGATACCAGTACATCCATGATGCTGGTTGGACCGCGTATGCGCAGTCCCTTGGTGGAACACCAGCCAACATCACTAAGTACGACTCCTGCTTGAAGGCTCTTGTTCCTGTGATTCAGCAAGCCGCTCTCGATTACGTAGCAGCACCTGATACAGCAAACGCAATCATTCTTGACGCTGTAAACCAGTACAACAATGGTTGGGTATATGACGCAGGTCAGGCCAAAGCTGCCGTAGCAAAGATGCAAGAAGACAAGCTCGTTGCAAACAGCCCAGACGGAACACTCGGTTCGTTTGACATGGATCGCGTCACAGCATTCATCGCGACAGCATCTCCAGTATTCACATCAACTGGCGCAAAGGTTAAAGATGGCCTTGTGGCTGACGACATTGTCACGAACAAGTACATCAACCCAGCAATCAAGCTTGGTTAAACAATCACAACATATTGGGGAGGGGCAGAAATGCTCCTCCCCTTTTGTGTTTACCGACCGAAGTCGAATCGACTGATTTCCTTCATTGCGCCGCCAAGCGACTCGACAGCGCCGGCAAACATACGAGCACCTAATTCGGCACTAGCGCCAGTTGGATCGCCGATATGTCCTTCAGGAAAGAAATCATTTGATAGCCATCCGAATGCAACGCGGCCGCCGAACTTCACTTGTTCGTTTTTCGCCAGACCTTCGGGAACGCGACGCACAGCGAGCGACATATCGACTAGGTCGGGGCGCAGGTGCAACATAACTGAAGTTTCGTCGACTCCGCCATGTACTCCCATGCCCAGTTCTGATTCAGCAGACGAGCCACCTTGATCAGCCGGCATATGCGGGTGAGCAAGAAAAGTTTGAAGTCCGTACTTCAAACGAAGTTCTCGATTCATCATTGCCATCAGCGCACTGTTGCCGCCGTGGCCGTTAATGAACATGAGTTTCTTTGCTGGGGTGGATGCAACAAACCGTCCAATGTCATCAATAACAGACATCATGGTTGTCGCTGACAACCACATTGTTCCTGCGGCCCATGCATGCTCATTTGATTTGGTAAAAGGAAGAGTCGGCAACAGCCATGCATTTGTCTCTGCACCAAACTTCTCTACTGCAGCGCGAGATACAGCGTCAGCCACTACGAAGTCAGTATTCAACGGCAAGTGCGGACCATGTTGTTCAATTGCACCCAACGGCAAAACAACAATCGAATCCTTTGAAAGTTCAGCGGATAATTGCAATGCGGAAAGGTCACCCAGTAATCGTGAAGAAGCCATGCAACAAACCTATCTGAGTGCTTGAATAGAGACTGTGACAAAGCGCTCTGAGACAGATTTTGACGCCATCGTTATAGGGGCCGGTCATAACGGGCTGGTCACAGCTGCTTATCTCGCCCGACACGGACTGTCCACGTTGCTCATTGAGGCCCGTTCAGAGGTCGGCGGCACCGCCGCAAGTGAGCAATACGGTGGAGCCACTGTCAACATATGTAATTGCGACCATCTCACATTTCGCACCACACCAATTGCCGAAGAACTCAACTTGTCAGCTCACGGACTTCAATACATTGATGTAGAACCGCCACAGATAAACGGTGATTGGACAACTGAGAAATTCTGGCCGTTATGGCATGACGTTGATAAGACACTTGACGAACTTGCAGCTACGCATCCGGACTCAGTCGATGGTTACAGACAATTCGCCAACACGGCCATACCTGTTGCACGACTAATTCTTGAGGCAGCTGCGAATCCACCCACAAGAGGCTCACTTCTTTCGACAGTTATTCGTAGAGGTGGTCGCGGTGTCGCCTCAATGCTGCGCATGAGCCGTATGTCAGCTGCTGACGTCATGCGACAATTCTTTAACAATGAGGCCGTCATTGGCCCAGCAATGGTGGAGGGCCCAGTTGTATGGGGACTCTCCCCCGAGACTCCTGGTACAGGATTAGGCGCTATCTCCTATGCCCTGCGACACGTCGGAACACTCGGTCGACCAGTTGGTGGAAGCGGGATGCTTCCGGAGGCTCTCAAACAATCGTTTCTCGCAGCAGGTGGGTTTCTGCGAACAAACACGCGTGTTGTCGGCGTCATATGTGAAGGATCACGTGTCAGCGCCGTGCAAACTGGCGACGGAGCAACAGTTACTGCCCGCATAGTTGTTTCGGCATGTGACCCGCAACGCACATTTGTTCAATGGTTAAAGAACCCACCCGCCAAAGCGAATTCTCTTGTCAATCGCTGGAAGAACCACACCCCAGGCGAAGGGTACGAATCAAAGATTGATGCAATCACAAATACGCCACCAATCTTTAGCGCCTTCACAAATTCTCTAAATAACCTTCAATCAACTGGCTCTACTGTCATCGTTAGCCCGTCACTAGCGGAATTACATCGCGGTTCTCAATTAATGCGCGAAGGAAAAACGATGCCGCGGATGGCACTGCTCGCAAACACGCCCTCTAATATTGACAACACAATTGCTCCGGCAGGGAAAAGCGTTTTCAGTCTTGAAGCGCTGTATACCCCGTACTCTTTTGTCGACGGTTGGGAATCACGTGACGAACCAGAACGATGGTTACGTCAATTCGGATCTTTGGTTCAACCTGGGTTCATGGATTCAATTGATCAATGGCGTGTTCTTACTCCTGCCCATTATGAAACACAATTTCATCTCCCTAAAGGTCATGCGCTCAGTTTTGGTGGCGGACCTTTGGCGGCATTTATGGGATCAACACCGGAACTCACGAGATACCACACACCGATTAAAGGTCTCTACCTCACAGGCGCAGCGACGTTTCCCGGTGCTGGCGTGTGGGGGTCGAGTGGCCGCAATGCAGCTTTGACCATCATCAAAGAAATGGGTTGACGCTTACGCGTCTTTCACGATTCCTGAGCGCTTGACCACTGGGTCTTTATCGCTCCAAGGGAAGTTGATCCACAAGTCAGTGTGCTTCCAAACATATTCGCACTGAACCACTGAATGCGACTTTTCGTATAGCACTGCTGAACGAACTTCCTTCACACGGCCCTTGAAGAAATCTTGAACGAT
>CALPPK020000314.1 GCA_943325435.2 Bifidobacterium breve | reverse complement strand
AGTTGAACGCGCACCGGGAGAAGTTGAGGTGCCGTACCGCTTGTATCGCGCGCATCGGCCACATGGCGGATTGATCTGCTGGGTGCATGGCGGGCCGAACGATCAATGGCAAGTGACGTTTCGTAGTCAATTCACCTATTGGCTGTCGAGAGGGTTTGCGATTGCAGTTGTTGACCATCGTGGGTCATCAGGTCATGGTCGTGACTTCATGATGAGCCTGAATGGTCACTGGGGAGAATATGACGCAATTGATACAGCCAATGTGTTGCGTCATCTACAAACCGTGCACGGGTTCTCTTCTGCGACAACTGTTTTGATGGGCGGAAGTGCTGGCGGGTTGACTGCATTGAACACAGCCATTGGGGACGTGTCTTTATGTGCAGGCGTAGTTGTGAAGTACCCGGTGGTTGATCTTGTAGCAATGTTGCAGAGCACTGACCCCTTTGAGGGTCATCACATGCCGGTACTAATTGGCTCTGAGAATCAAGCAGCTGAACATTCGCCACACAACAATGTTTCAACCTTACGAGACACGCCAGTACTTGTATTTCACGGTGAACAGGATCATTCGGTTCCTCTGTTTCACTCCGAACGGCTACGAGATGCCCTGGAAGCAGTGGGTGGAAACATTCAGCTGGAAGTGTTTGCGGGGGAGGGGCACGGGTTTCGTAACCCAGTGAATATCGCGCGTGAATTCGCTGTGACTGAAGAGTTTCTGTACGCCCTCATGAAGAACGCAAGATAGCGTTTACAAGATGCTGCTCGCTGAGTTTGAGATCTTTCACTCACGACCGATTGCGCCTACACGCCGGTTAGCACTTGGCCGGTTGATGTTGCCAGTAGAGCCTGCGCCCGGATTCGGTGGCATTTTGCTTGGCGCTGTTCTTGCAGTGCACGCAGCTGAAGTGGATGAAGATTTCATCCCAGATCTTCAACGTTTGCTTCTAGAGATCGAACGTGATGCCCGCGTCGTTCAACCACGATTACGGCATCGTTTTCAAGTCGACCGCCACGGATTGTCGTACAGCACTCACCGCATGACCAGCGTGAATGAATCTATTGAGTTTGAGTTTCAGAACAACGGAACTCCGTTACAGCAGGCGCTCGGCTCCATCTATGCATTGGAACGCCTTGACATTGGTATTCGTCAACAATTGGTTCCCGTTATGTTGCGGGCAATGAAGTGGCGTGGACCAATCGGAGCTTCTTTCATTGAGTACTTGGCTGGCTCGAAAGTGTCATCAGTATCTGCGTTGGCAGACCCACGTGCATGGGCTTTAGAGATTCTTGGTTTCCCTGGCGGCACTGTAAAACCCGGAAAGCGAGACATCATGGCGCACTACCGCGACAGTGTGCGTCGCGCGCATCCTGATCATGGTGGCAATGAAACTGACGCAAGCAAATTGATTATTGACATCACTGAGGCTCGTCGCGTGTTGCTTGAGGCGTTGTGATTTCCGTTGCTGCAGTTGTGTTGTTTCCGGGTGCAGGTTCATCATCGACACACTCATCACTGCTGGCAATGCAAGACGCATTGGCGCCCCTGCCGGTAGCAAGGCACGACTTTCCATATCGTCTTGCAGGGAAACCATTTCCTGACAAGACACCTGTACTCATTGCAACTGTGAAGGAACATGTGCGTGCATTCGCAGCCTCATTGGGAGTACCCACATCAAAGATTGTTATTGGTGGAAGATCGATGGGTGGCCGGATGTGTTCTATGGCTGTCGCAGATGAAGTAGACCCGCTAGAAGTCGCAGGGCTAGTACTGGTGTCATACCCCTTGCATCCGCCAAAGAAGCCAGAAGCTTTACGCATTGAACATTTGCCGCGTGTGACTGTGCCTACGTTGTGCGTCAGTGGAACAAAAGACAACTTCGGAACACCAGATGAACTTTGCGCCTCGTTCTCTGTTGTTCCTGGTGATGTCACATGGAGTTTTATTGACAATGGGCGACATGAATTAGCAAAAGCTGATGCTGAGGTGGCTACCCGAATAGCGGCGTGGGTGACGAAACTCTAAAGATCTTGAGAAATCTCGTCAAGATCGCGATGTGCAGTTTCGGGGTATCGAAACCACACGATGAGTGACGCAATGACGGGGAATGCAACGAGGCACAGCATCACTGTTCCATACGACAAACCTGAATCTAAGAAAAGTCCGGCTCCGACCAAACCAACAATTCCGCCGAAAAGTGCAGAGGTCATAATGATTCCGCCCGCCGTACCTCGAGAACCCGTGGGGAACAGTTCACCGCGATACACGGCAAGAGCTGGGTATGAAGTTCCAAAGGCAAGGCCACCTGCAATTGCAAAGAGCCACATGGTTGGGCCGGACGTACAGAAGGAAAGCGCCAAGAGAAATGCTCCAATAGGAACCAACGTAGCTCCCATAATTCGTCGACCTTTTTCATCGGCAATGTGACCACCAATGATGAGGCCGAATGACGCTGGTGATGACGTTGCAATGGTGAAAAGCGCAACAAGAGCAGCGGAGTAACCGCGATCATCTTTCAGATATCTGTTCTGAAAAATCGAGACAGTAGCGATGTACATATTTGTGAGGAATACAACTGAGCAAATTCGCGTTAGCTGTCCACGAATTGCCGACGACAGCTTCATTCGAATTGCCGCTGCCTGTTTTTGGTGTTTGGTAAATCGTTCTGATTCCGGCAACCATTTGGTCAGCGCTATTGCTACAAATATCCATACCAGCGCAACGAGGTAGATAAGCCTCCATGACGTGAGGCCACGATCGGCCAACGGAAGCGACCCGACAGCAATGCCTCCACCTATTCCACTGATGACTGCGAGAAGTCCGGTTGCGTATGCCCGTGTGTTGCGAGGCATTTCTTCTAATGCGACAACTGCAATCAAAATGTCAAGCGTGAGCCCAAGTGGGCGACCAATTGCTTGTGTGCCGACAAGAAAAACATATGACGGTGCAATTGCACCGAGCGATGACACGATGGGCGCGGCCCACGCCATTGCGATCATCACGGGACGTCGCCCGTACTTGTCTGCCAATGCAACAAGCGGCAAACAGATGATGATGCCGTACCTCACAACAGATGCACCAATTCCCTGACCAGATTGGGAGATGTCGAATTCATCAGCGGCAAAAGCGACAGTTTGGGTGAACAGAGTGTTGATGAAAGCAGCTGACATTGATGCCAGACCCACCAAAATCAGAATTCTGCGTTGGCGTGGGGTCAAATCT